>CAZLMS010000197.1:0-4306 GCA_964560645.1 uncultured Flavobacteriales bacterium
TACTTTGATGAATTTCATTTTTATAGCAGGATTTCTCTTTGGTTTTATTTTTCCATTTATTTTCTACCGATACCATTTTGTTGGTAATTATTTTGGCACAAGGCAGTATTACTCTTTTTAGTTTGATAACCCTCCCTGTAGAATTTGATGCTTCTTACCGAGGGCTTCAATGGCTCCAAAACACCGGTATTGTGCAAGGCGATAAATACACTTTGGCAAAAGATGCGCTTAAATGGGCGGCTATGACATACGTGGTGGCAGCATTGGCGGCATTAGCCCAATTGCTTTATTATTTGGCTATATTTACAAATCGAAGAAATTAAAAACGCAGTATGAAAAAAGGTCTTATGCTTTTTATTTTTTTCTTGGGTTTAGCACAATTATCCGCTGCCCAAGATTTTATAGAATTATCTTCTGAAATAGAGAAAGTTACTGTTTTTCTTAATCAGGCGCAGATAAAAAGAACGGCAAGCAAATTTTTACCGGAAGGAACACATACTTTGGTAATTTCCAACTTATCTCCAAATATCGACCCGGCGTCTATACAAGTTTCCGGCAAAGGAGCTTTTACTATTTTAGATTACAAACATCAGTATGACTATATAAATCCCGTTAAACTCAATCCTGAAATTAAACCGCTGCAGGACAGCCTGAACTATTACAAACAAGCACTTAAGTTGGCAGAAAAAATGAAGTTTGTGTATGATAGCGAACAGCAAATGATTTTAAATAATCAACAAGTAAATAACGATAGCGGGTTTGATATAGAAGATTTAGACGATTTAGCCGACTATTACCGTACAAGATTGTCTGATATTGCTCGAAAAACCATTGAAAATGAGAATAAAATAAATTACTTAAACCGTCGAATATCGGCTTTAACCAATCAGTTGCGGGAGCATGGATGGGGAAGTAATCAAAAACGGAGCAAAATAATGATAGAAGTTGCATCTAAAATACGAACGGCAGCCAAAATCGAGCTTTCTTACAATGTATATCAAGCCGGCTGGAAACCGGGATATGAAATATATATAGATGAAGTTGGTAAGCCGGTTAAAATGAATTTTATAGCTAATGTCTATCAAAACACGTCGGAAGAATGGGAAAATGTGCAGCTGGTTTTATCTACCGAAAATCCTTCTCAAAATAAAAATATTCCGGATTTAAAACCGGTAAAAGTTTATATAGTAGAACCAGCAACCGTAAGTGCCTACAAAGGAAAAGGACGGGGGCTTGCAATGGAAAGAAAAGCAGAGCAAAACACCGCTTTATTGTATGATGATGAAGAAAAAATGTTAGAAGATGCTTTAACTGCTGCCGATTATACTTCGCATTATGAGACATACACGGCATTTAATTATGAAATTGCTATTCCTTTTACGGTTCATTCCGACGGGAAAAGCCAAAAAATTCCTATACGTTCGGCAGAAATTCCGGCATTGTATCAATATTTAACCATTCCTTCCAAAGTTCAAAAAGCGTTTCTTATTGCCAAAGTCGGTGAATGGGAAAAATATTCTTTGCAACCGGGTAATGCTCGAATTTATTTTCAGGAAATGTATGTAGGACAATCTTATATAGACCCTTCTAATCCTGAAGATACTCTAATATTATCGTTGGGAGCGGATGATAACATAAAAATTTCTCGAAAACGCGATGAGGAATACAGAGACAGAAAAATAATGGGAGGGAATATAAAAGAAACTTTTTCCTATAACATTGAAGTTAGAAATAATAAAAACATCTCTGTACACATTGAAATAAAAGAAGCTCTGCCTTTATCTACTTCCGATGAGGTGAAAGTACTCGTAGAAAATAAAGGAAATGCTCGTTATGATGAAAAAACCGGATTTTTAACATGGCAACTTGCATTGAAACCCGGCGAAAAACAATCGGTGTCATATAAATATTTTATAGAATATCCCAAAGATAAAAAAATCAAAATTCAATAAGGCAGATGCTTATTGCTTCATAAAACTTACGGTCTTCGATTGTTCTTTGTAGATTACCTTTACATGATAGATGCCGCTCAACAACTTGCGAGTATCTATATTTACGAAATTAAATCCTTTTACGCCATTGTTGTTTAGATAAAGCACTTGTTCACCAATTTGGTTATATATTATGATTTCCACATCGGCTTGTGCAGGAAGAGAATAAGATATTTCTACCGATTCGTTTACGGGATTAGGATAAGGAGCAAACACTTGAAACTCATTTAAGGTAAGACAAAACTCATTGTTTGATAAATTATCATCTTCTTGATTGTTAGGATTAAATATGGTTATACAGATGTAATCGGGCGTTTTTCCCGAGGGAAGTTCAAAAGCCGATTGAAAAGTATAAGAAAGTGATTCACCCACTTTCCAGCTTCCTTCCCAATGCTCCTTTATGGCAACACCTTCAGAAGTTTTGGCTTTAATATCAAAAGACGTAATATTTACATTACTGAAATTTTTTAAAGACGCCGTTACAATTAAATAAATGTTTTGGTCAAAATCCGAATAAGCCGAAACAACAGCCGCATCTATGTATGGATATAAAACATTAACAGACTTATATATGGAATCGTAACAGCCATATTGATTAAATGTTTTTAAAATAATTTCGTACTTTCCCAAATCGGAAAACACATGAACGGGATTAACTTCATTGGAAAAAGTTCCGTCTCCAAAATACCAAATAAGAGAATCGGCCATTTGAGAATTATTGGTAAATGTTACATTTAATGGCGGAGAGCCGTAGCTCGGATTAAACTCGAAATCTGCTTCCGGGCTTGCGTGAATTTTAATCGGAAGAGACACGGAATCGGAGCATCCCAAGTCTGTAGTTACTTTTAATTGAAGTTCGTCGGTAACAGAAGTGGTAAAATTTAAAGCAACAGACGGCGTGAAGAACTCCTCATCGTTATTTAAAAATGACCAATGCCATTGGTTTATAACACCATGATAGGAAACAGAAGTATCCGAAACCGTAACCGAAGACCCGATACAAAAATCCGTTCTGTTAAATCCTGCTTTAGGATTGGCATTGATGTGAATAACTTTGGATGTATCATCCGTACAACCGGTATAATCCTCTACCTGAAGCGAGATGTTATAGAATCCGGAATCCGGAAAAGTAAATTGCGGAGATGATGAGGCGGATGTTCCTAAGTTGTCAAAATTCCATGTTCTGGAAATGATGTTTCCGGTAGAATTATCTTGAAAAACAATAGGCATTCCTTCACAGAGATTTATATTAGCGTAAGGAAAAAAGTCTGCCACCGGCGAAGCATTGATAAAAATAACCTTTCGGACGGTATCGCTACACCCTTCGTTACTTACGGCGGCATAGGTAACTGAATAATTACCTTCGGAGTTGTATATATGATTGCCGTTTTGGAAAAAACTTGTATTGTTGCCTGAGGCAGTATCTCCGTAATCCCAGTACCAAGAAGTAATATACCCTTCTGATATTGATGTGCTTCCCGTAAACAAAATGTTTTTTCCGGAGCATAGTGGCGGGTTGGAAACCGAAAAGTCCACTGAGGGAAGAGGGTAAATAAATATCGTATCTTTATATTGAGCAGAACAAAGCGAATCGGTGGTTATTGAAAGTTGTATAACGTAGTTTCCCGTGTCGGGAAATTGATAACGGAAAACTGAGTCAGCGGAAAGTAAGGTATTATTCATGTACCACTCACGGGAAATAATGTTTGATAAATCATTTGATACGGATAAATCGACAAATAGAGTGGAGTCGTTTTTACAGAAGTTTTGGGCGGAAAAGTTAGCATCGGGGGCAATGCCTCTAATGGAAATATTGACGGTATCTTTCGCTACACAACCGTTGGTATTTTCTACAGTCACATGATAAATACCTGCGGAAATTACGGGAATTTGAGAGGTCGTATCTCCGGTATTCCATAAATAATGGGAAGCCTCCGAACCGCCCTCCGCCAACCCGAAGTAATTTCCGGAACATATTGCCGTATCTGTACCTAAAGTTGCCGTAACGGGAAAAGAGTCTATTAAAACTGTTAGCGGCTTGGTAATATATTGACAGCCTTTCATGTCAGTAATAGTAAGTTGATAAACACCACTATTATAAATTGTTAGAGAAGAGTCAGATGTGCCGTTGCTCCAAGAAAACGTATAATTTGAATTAGTTAAATTGGTTTGCCAAATAAATGAGTCACCATAACATAAAAGCATGGTATCAGCAGAAAGTTCTTGGTATGGATAAAATACATTTACAGAATCTACAGATGTAAAACCAAAGGCATCGGTAACGGTAATGCTATAAATTCCGGGACTTGACGCTA
>CAZLMS010000198.1:0-4305 GCA_964560645.1 uncultured Flavobacteriales bacterium
CCGCAAAATTACCGGATACACGCTCGAAGAGTTTGCCCGAACCTTCGGAAACTCCTTGCAAAAAGCGAGTGTGTCCAAAGAGATACAAACCCTCATAGAACAGTGCATTGCCTCGGGAAAGCCTGTTACCTACGAAGGACAAATGCAAACCAAAGACGGGAAAAAACGGTGGCTGCAAACCACCCTCACGCCCGTGAAAGACAACGCCGGAAAACTCAAATGGCTTATCGCCGTGGATGCGGATATTACCGAAATTAAAGAGGCACAGGAAAAAGTGGAGGAAAAAAATAAGGAAATTATTGACTCCATCAATTATGCCAAACGGCTTCAACAAGCCATTTTACCTTCCGTTAAGCTGTTTCAAAAACATCTTCCCGAAAGCTTTGTATTATTCCAACCCAAAGACATCGTTTCGGGAGACTTCTACTGGCTCGAAACAGGCGAAAACAACAATGAAATTTATTTCGCCGCCGCCGACTGCACCGGACACGGCGTGCCGGGAGCTATGGTCAGTGTAGTGTGTAACCAGGCATTGACATACGCCTTAAACGAAATGAAACAAAAAGACACGGGCAAAATTTTGGATACTGCCAGAGAGCAGGTTATTAAGCGGTTTTCCCAATCCGATACCGACAAGTCCGTAAAAGACGGTATGGATATTGCACTTTGCCGCCTGTTTAAAGATACGCTCAAACTCCAATGGAGCGGCGCCAACAACCCCTTATGGATTGTCTCCGAACATTCCGAATTAAATACGAAAGCCGGCTACCGGACAATGGAACTGAACGGGTGTTATCTGCATGAAATCAAAGGCGATAAACAGCCGGTAGGCATGCATGCTTTTGCCGCTCCTTTTACCACCCGCAACGTGCAATTGCATAAAGGAGATACCATATATGTCTTTTCGGACGGATTTCAAGACCAATTCGGCGGAAACAAGGCTAAAAAGTTTAAACCGAAAGCTATGAAAGAGCATCTGCTCGGTATCATCCGGTTATCCATGGAAGAACAACACGCGTATCTTGTGCGAATTTTTGAAGAATGGAAAGGTTCGCTTGAACAAACCGACGACGTTACGGTGATTGGGGTGAGGGTTTAAAATTCCAAGTGCTTGGGATACCGCGGGAAAGGTATTACATCTCTAATATTGGACATGCCCGTTACAAATTGCACCAAACGCTCAAATCCGAGTCCGAAACCGCTGTGCGGCACGCTGCCGAATTTACGGGTTTCTATATACCACCACATGGTTTCTTCGGGAATATGAAAGCGTTTAATTCCCTCCATTAAATAATCCAAACGCTCTTCACGTTGCGACCCTCCGATAATTTCGCCGATGCCCGGAAACAACACATCCATACCTCTCACGGTTTTTCCGTCTTCATTAAGCCTCATGTAAAAAGCCTTGATTTCTTTCGGATAATCGCGGATGATTACCGGTTTTTGAAAATGTTTTTCCACCAAGTAACGTTCGTGTTCCGATTGTAAATCCACCCCCCACTCATTTACCGGATATTGAAATTTTTTCTTTTTGTTGGGTTTGGAATTTTTAAGTATATCAACGGCTTCCGTATAAGTAATCCGTTCAAACTCCGTTTCAATTACGGTTTTAAGCTTTTCGATGAGCGGCTTAGCACTTCGTTCGTTTTGCGGTTTTGTTTTTTCTTCGTCAAGCAAGCGTTTTTCGAGAAATGCCAAGTCTTCGGGATTATTTTCCAAAACATATCGAATGCAATATTTCAGAAAATCTTCCGCCAAATCCATATTGTCGTGAATGTCGTAAAAAGCCATTTCCGGTTCAATCATCCAAAATTCTGCTAAATGGCGCGTAGTGTTTGAGTTCTCCGCTCTGAAAGTAGGCCCGAAAGTATAAACCTTAGACAAGCCCATAGCCGCCAGTTCCGCTTCCAATTGCCCGGAAACCGTAAGATTTGCCGGCTTGGCAAAAAAGTCTTTGGAATAATCCACCTCTCCCGATTCGGTTTTCGGTACGTTTTGTAAATCGAGCGTGGTTACTTGAAACATCTCTCCTGCTCCCTCTGCGTCCGAGCCGGTAATAATAGGCGAATGAATGTAAAAAAAATCTCTGTCGTTAAAATACTTGTGAACGGCAAAAGCCAAGGAATGGCGTATTCGAAAAACCGCTCCAAAAGTATTGGTGCGAAAACGAAGGTGTGCAATTTCTCTCAAAAACTCTAAAGAATGACGTTTCGGCTGAAGCGGATATTCGTCGGGGTCGGCTTTTCCGAGTATTTTCAGCGATTCTGCCAAAACTTCCACCTTTTGTCCTTTTCCTTGTGATTCTACAAGTTGTCCTTTTACAACCACGGAAGTCCCCGTGTGAATTTCTTTCAACACATCTTCGGAAATTTTGCTCCAATCGGCTACTATCTGAAGCGATGTTAAACAAGAACCGTCATTCAAGGCTATAAAAGCCACGTTTTTGCTTTCTCTTTTCGTCCGAACCCATCCCGAAACCTCAACGGGTTTCCCTATCAATTTTTCTGAATTTAATATCTGCTTAATATTCGGTTTTTTCATACGGCTTGGCAATTAGGAAGGGCAAAGATGATAATTTTTCAAGCATTTTTGAAGTTTATTGTGAAAAAACCGCCATAAAGAATCACACGACATCCTTCTTTGGAAAATGTTACCTTTGTATGAGTAATGAATATATTACAAACCCCCATAGAATACTTGAAAGGAGTTGGACCTCAACGCGGCGAATTGTTGAAAAAAGAATTGGGAATTTTCACTTACCGGGATTTACTTTATCATTTTCCGTTCAGATATGTAGATAAAACCACCGTTACGCCTATTCGCAACATACGAAACTCCTCTCAAGCCTGTCAAATAGCGGGCAAACTTGTTTCGCTGGAAACTATCGGTGAAGGAAGAAAAAAAAGATTGACGGGCATCATCAAAGATTCGTCGGGAATTGCAGAATTGGTTTGGTTTAAAGGAATCCGGTGGATTAAAAACGCTTTAACCGTAGGAGAAGAATATTTTGTTTACGGAAAGCCGGTTTTCTTCAACGGGAAAATCTCTTTTACCCATCCCGAACTGGAAAAAATATCGGACAGCAACATTGAAGAAAAATTGCGATTTTCTCCCGTTTATTCCACTACCGAAAAGCTGACCGCTAAAGGGTTATCGGGAAAAAACATTCAAAAACTCACGCAAAATCTTTTGCCGGTGGTTCTTCCGCACATTCGGGAGTTTTTACCTGAATATATTACGGAAAAATACCGCTTGATTTCACGCAAAGAAGCGCTTCGTCAAATTCATTTTCCCGAAAACGAAAACATGTTGAAGAAAGCCCGCTACAGGTTAAAATTTGAAGAACTGTTTTTACTTCAAGCAGAGTTGCTTGCCATTAAATCCATACGCAAAAAACAAGTAAAAGGACATGTGTTTGAAAAAGTGGGCGAATATTTTAATCGCTTTTACATGAATCATTTACCTTTTGAACTCACCAACGCCCAAAAAAGAGTAATTAAAGAAATACGAAAAGATTTGGGGTCGGGCGTTCAAATGAACCGTTTATTGCAAGGAGATGTAGGAAGCGGAAAAACCATTGTGGCATTACTTTGCATGTTGCTGGCTATAGACAATCATTTTCAAGCCGCACTAATGGCACCCACCGAAATTTTAGCCTCTCAACACTATCAGTTTTTCAAGAAAGCACTCCAACCGTTGGGAATCCATGTAGGTTTACTTACCGGCTCTACCAAAACCCGGGAAAGAAAAATTATTGCCAACGGACTGGAAAGCGGAACGCTTAAAATTCTCATCGGCACACATGCTTTACTCGAAGATAAAGTAAAATTTCAAAATCTCGGCTTAGTGATTATTGACGAACAACATCGGTTCGGAGTGGCTCAGAGAGCCAAAATGTGGCAGAAAAATACAATTCCGCCACACGTATTGGTTATGACCGCCACCCCCATTCCTCGAACCTTGGCAATGACCGTTTACGGCGACTTGGATGTATCTGTTATAGACGAAATGCCTGCAGGCAGAAAACCCGTAAAAACCTATCATGCTACCGATGCCAAAAGAGAATGGGTTTTCGGTTTTATGCGCCGGGAAATCGAAAAAGGAAGACAAGTATATGTGGTTTATCCGCTCATAGAAGAATCGGAAAAGTTGGACTATAAAGACTTAATGGACGGATATGAAAGCATTTGCCGGGCATTTCCGAAGCCTAAATATCAAATAAGCATTGTGCACGGAAAAATGAAGCCCGAAGATAAAGAATACGAAATGCAACGTTTTGCCAAAGGTGAAACGCAAATTATGGTT
>CAZLMS010000199.1:0-4244 GCA_964560645.1 uncultured Flavobacteriales bacterium
GACCTCATGTGTTAGTGGTTGCGGGGTATGACCCTACCGGCGGTGCAGGAGTGTTAGCCGATATTAAAACCCTGGAACAACATAAATGCTACGGAATGGCAGTAATCACTGCCAACACCGAGCAAACCGAATCAAATTTCTATGCTCCGAATTGGATTGACGAAAACATTGTTTTTTCCCAAACAGACCGTTTATTAGAAAACTATCGTTTCCCAATGGCTAAAATCGGAATGATTCCTTCCTTGGATTTTGCCGAAACTCTTTTTGAAAAATTACTTGCACACAACCAAAAAATAAAAATAATATGGGACCCCGTTTTAGCAGCTTCTGCAGGGGAAGTTTTTATGGCACAGCCCCGGATGGAAAAATTTACGGAATTACTTCGTAAAGTATATATGCTCACGCCAAACATTCCGGAGGCTCTTCAAATAACAGGGAAAACCGAAGTCCTTGATGCCGCCCGTATTCTTGCTTCTTATACTCGCATATACTTAAAAGGCGGACATCACAAAAAAACACCCGGAAAAGACTATCTGCTGCACAACGGTAAAATATATCCGCTCAACCCGAAAAACAAGCAACCCGCCTTTCCGAAACACGGTTCGGGATGTGTATTGACATCTGCTTTAGCAGCCAATATTGCCAAAGGCTACCCTCTGCTGAAAGCCTGTTTAAGAAGTAAGCGCTATATAGAAAAAGTGCTTTCCTCAAACGCTTCTTTGCTGGGCTATCACAAACGATAGCTTTCATGCAAAAAGGAAAAGCAGTTTCTTTTTACATAAAAATTTGGATTTTTAAAAAATCTTATTTAAACTTGCGAAATGTTTAACCTAAAATTTTATTCACTATGAAAAAATTAGTAAAACCTTTGATGGCTGTAGCTACTGCAGTAGCATTATCTTCTTGCTCTTTGACTTTGCCGGTAGCCGCTACATCAAATCCTGTGGGAAGCAAAGTTGGTAAAGCTTCCGGAACTTGTTATTTAGGAGTTATCTGCTTAGGTGCAGATGCCAGTATTCAAACTGCTGCTCAAAACGGCGGAATTAAAAAAATATCTACCGTAGATATTAAAACCAACAACATTCTCAACCTCATCGTAACATACGAAACTATTGTTACCGGAGAATAATTAAACATCCAACAAATCAAACAAAAAGAGCAACATGAGTTGCTCTTTTTGTTTTAATAGAACTTTAAAAAATGAAAAGCTTTCTCTTTCCATTGACAATCTTGGTTTTATTGATTTACAGTTGTGTAGGAAATAAGAAAAACGTGCAATTTGCTTCTCAAGAATGTTTTCGTCTTTCCGAAAAAGAACGAAACATCTATCCTATAGACCAAAAAGGACTTGACGAATTTGAAAAATGTTGCTATGTGGACAGTTCCAACGTTGCTCTAAACAGGGTTATTTTAGGCGATTCTCTGAATTATTACATTGGTCTGCATTTCCAAATGATTCCTCAAGATTTTGAACTTCTCATGAAACAAGATTCCAAGTTTAAAATTTACAATTCTCAAACATTTTCTACTAAAGACAAATACTTTTACGCTTACTTTATAAAAAATCAAAAGGCCTCCGTTTTTCTCAACCGGAATGTATATACCGAACCCAAAACAGACTTGTTGATTGTTTTTGACATCATAAGTCCCGATTCCTTAAAAGTGTTGCGAGCTTTTGAAAACAAGCAATTTTTCTTAGATAAAATTAATTGCAAAAAATGAAAATATCCCATTTTTTATTGGCAATTACGGTTACCGCAACGGCTATTATCGGATGCAGTGTAAAAAAATCCATAAAACACGGGCATTTAATAACTACCTATTATAACGGAACCGACAGCCTTTTGTATTTAGTAAGCGGCTTAGAATTTCTGCCGGTCTCAAAAAAGAAAAGCCCACATCCTTTTTACGCCGATATTACCTACCAATATGCAGGAGGAAAGCCCGATTCTGCAGTATTTAACTTCACTTTTATTTCTCCCGATAAAAATTTTAGAATTAAATCCGTAAAAATTGAACCTGTAAATTATTTTTCGAGCAGTATTGCACGTTTTTTTGTGCAACCATACAAGAACGGCTTTTTTAAACAACGCTATTCTTTTAAAATGTCTGAAAAGACTTTTAATCAGATACTGGCAGATTCCGAGTCTTTAAAACTAATTTTCAACGACAGTTTGGAATATGTGCCAAGCAAACGTTTTCATAAACAAGCAGATTATTGCTTAACGCAATTAATGTTTAACGAATAAACTATTTTTGCGCCTCTCAAAAAAATTTGGATTTTTAAAAAATCTTTTTTACTCTTGCAAAATATTTTCCGTTTTACAGACAGTATTTGAAACCATTATTTGTGGAATAAGAAATAAATAAAAGCGGTGAAAAATATTCAAGTAATATTAGGAATCTTTTTTTGTTTTTCTCTCTCCAACGGATTTGCTCAAAACGACACCATCCAAGACCTTTCTCAATATTTTGACGACGGAAAAATATCTAATAGTAAAAATATTGTTAAAATCAATGCCACTTCCATAATTAACGGCGATTTACCCGTTTATTATGAAAGACCCCTTACCAATTCTTTTAGTGTTGAACTGGGAGCAGGACTTCTATTGCCTTATTACTTCCCCGAAATATTTTTTCCTGATGAAACGGATTATGAACCCATTACAAACTCCAACTTAGGATACAGCTTGTGGTTTTTTCCAAAAATATATCTGTTTTCACCTTCCGAATTCTCGTATGTAGGATTTATGTACAGAAGGAGGGCTTATCAAAACGAGCAAACCGTTATATACAACGACTTTACTATATCTTCGGGATATCAAATAAATCCGGTGAAACGGCTTGTTTTAGATATTTATTTGGGGGTAGGGATCCGATTTAAAACACAAGAATCTCTTGATATAAAAAATGAATCTATAGGAACCATTATACCAATAGGTATTAAATGCGGAATATTATTTTAATTAGCTTAAAAAACCAAATATTATGAAAAAAACATTTTTAATTATTACTGCTCTGCTATGTTGGACGCTTTATTCGGCAGGCCAAACCCCGTCCGGAAAATATGAAATAAAATGGGGACCTAAAACTAAAATTAGCAGAAAAATCCTCATAAACGACATTATCACTTCCGATGAATCGGAAATATATGTGCTTAAATACAAAAGAAAGGGAATGTATGGTTTTAATAAAGATTTTTATCTCGACCATTACAATCAAAATCTTGAGTTGATTAATTCTCTATTGTTACAGCCTGTGTTTGAAGACAAAAAAATGGAATTTGAACAGATTATTTCTATGAACGACAAATTATATTTATTTTCTTCTTTTTTAAATAAAAAATTGTAGAAACATTTTCTTTTTGCTCAAACTATTGATAAAAAAACGCTTACCCTTAACAACGATTTGAAAAAAGTTGCCGAAATAGATTTTTCGGGAAACAGTAAATACAATTCCGGAAATTTTATCTATGCAATATCAGACTCTCAAATTCTGATTAGGTACGATCTTCCTTATGACAAAAAAGAAAAAGAACAGTTTGGATTGATTGTTTTTGACCACAATATGAATCTGTTATGGCAAAAAGAAATTACAATGCCTTATTTGGATAAACTCTTTGCAATAAAAAAGACGAAAATAGCTAATAACGGTAACATTTATGTAATGGGTAAGTTGTACAAAGATGAAGTTAAGGAACAAAAAGACGGCATGCCAAATTACGATTACCGTATTGTGGAATATTCCAATAAAGGAAACGACTCAAAAGAATATGTGATTGACACAAAAGAAAATTTTGTGTCCGACATAATAATGGGAATTAACAATAACCAAGATGTAATTTGTGCCGGTTTTTACTCTTCCAGTAAAAAAGATGCTGCCAATGAAGACATTACCGGCGTATTCTTTTCAAGAATAAACGGAAAAACAAAAGAATTTATGCCTCCGTCTTTTCAAAAATTTGATGCCGATTTTGTGGTTAAATACGAACCAAGAAAAGAAGCCAAAAAAACTGTAAAAAAAGCTGAAAAAGGAAAAGAAATAAAACTAAAAAACTACTATTTAGACTATCTTATACACAAAGACGACGGAGGGGTTATACTTACAGGCGAAAAATATTATGTAACGTATAGAACAAGTACCTCTTCTTCAATGTATAAACCCTCATTTTCAACAAATAAAAACTTAGCTACAGGCACACAAACAATATATCATTTCATCTATATCCTTAAAAACTACATTCT
>CAZLMS010000200.1:0-4194 GCA_964560645.1 uncultured Flavobacteriales bacterium
TAATAGCACATCGAAGGCACTTACATCAACATCCCGAGTTGTCTTTTCAAGAACACAAAACTTCCGAATATATTCAGTCCGTACTTGAAAAAAATCAAATTCCGTATTCGGCAGGATGGGTAAAAACGGGAGTGGTGGCTTTAATTCAGGGAAAAAATCCCGAAAAACGATGCATTGCTTTGCGAGCAGACATGGATGCGTTGCCTGTTCAAGAAGAAAACGAAGTACCTTACAAGTCGGTTCATCCGGGCATTATGCATGCCTGCGGACATGATGCGCATACGGCAATGCTGTTGGGAGCGGGAATTGTGTTAAACCAAGTCAAAACCGAATTTGAAGGAAGTATTAAGTTGATTTTTCAGCCCGGCGAAGAAAAATTGCCCGGTGGAGCTTCGCTTATGATAAAAGAAAATGTCCTTAAAAATCCCAAAGTAGATTCTGCTATAGCCCAACATGTTTACCCGGAACTGGATGTAGGAAAAATAGGTGTTCGCAGCGGAACTTATATGGCTTCGACCGATGAAATATACTTGACGGTAAGAGGCAAAGGCGGACATGCGGCACTGCCGCATAAATTAACGGATCCGGTAATGATTGCCGTGCAAATGTTAAGCAATTTGCAGCAAATAGTTTCTCGTTATGCTTCGCCGTATATTCCTGTAGTATTGTCTTTTGGAAAAATTGTGGCTGACGGGGCAACCAATGTTATTCCCAATGAAGTACAAATAGCAGGTACCTTGCGAACTTTTGACGAGGAACTCAGAAATACCATACATCAAAAAATTGAAGAAATAGCTACGCATACGGCAGCAGCATTTGGCGGCAAGTGTGAGGTAAATATCGTAAAAGGATACCCTGTGCTTAAGAATGATGCTAAATTATACGAAGTGGTTAAACAAAGCGCCATAGAAGTTGTGGGAAAACAAAACGTAGTAGAACTCGGGCTTAGGATGACAGCGGAAGATTTTAGTTATTTCTCCCAAGAAGTACCTTCGTTTTTTTACCGGTTGGGAACCGGTGCTTCGGAAGGGCTTCACCACCCGAAGTTTAATATTGATGAAAAGGCTTTAGAAATCGGAACTCACATGTTGGTGAAAACCGCATTAAACGCTCTAAATCAATAGTCTGTTTCGATGAACAGGTGTTTTTTGCCGCTAAATAATAATTTATTTTTATTAAAAATCCAAAAAAAGATTTCCATAATTTGCTTGTGAAAAATTCGGCTTTTAATCTAAAGTGCTTGCAGACTCTCGTTTTCGTTAAATATTTTTATTTTCCAACAATAGGGTGTTAATATTGGCTGATAACTTTTTATCGATTTTATATCTTTTTTTAAAACATTTGTATTCGAAAATCGCTTGAACTCCTCATATACAATACCTGTTCGAGACGCCCCGTTTACCAACAAAGGCACCGAGCGATTTTTTGACCTCAATTATTAAGAAACCGTTTAAAAAAAATTAAATGCCCATGGAAACTAAAGAAAAAATCAGCGAAGTTTTGTCGCCTGACACAAAGGTGGTAAATACCCCTGAGGTAAATGAACCCATTTTGCGGGAGAACCCCGACCGCTTTGTGTTGTTCCCCATTCAACACCACGATATTTGGCAGATGTATAAAAAGGCAGAAGCCAGTTTTTGGACAGCCGAGGAAATTGATTTGGCTCAGGATATTTTTGACTGGGAAAATAAATTAAATGATGACGAACGTCATTTTATTAAACACGTATTGGCATTTTTTGCTGCATCCGATGGTATTGTGAATGAAAATTTAGCCGAAAACTTTTTAAGTGAAGTTCAATATACCGAAGCTAAATTCTTCTACGGATTTCAAGTAGCTATTGAAAATATTCATTCCGAGACATATTCTTTACTTATTGATACATATATAAAAGACTCCGAAGAAAAGAACCGTTTGTTTAAAGCAATTGAAACGCTCGACTGTGTGGCTAAAAAAGCTAAGTGGGCGCTTAATTGGATTGAAAAAGGCTCATTTGCAGAGAGATTGGTGGCTTTTGCTGCCGTAGAAGGAATATTTTTCAGCGGTTCGTTCTGTTCCATTTTTTGGTTGAAAGAGAGAGGCCTGATGCCCGGGTTGAGCTTTTCTAATCAGCTTATTTCCAGAGATGAAGGCTTGCATTGTGATTTCGCTTGTTTACTCTATACCAAGCATTTAGTTAATAAATTACCGAAAGCAACTGTAGAAAAAATTATTACCGATGCCGTAGAGATTGAAAAAGAGTTCGTTACAGATGCGTTGCCTGTGGATTTAATAGGAATGAATGCTAAATTGATGTGTCAGTATATCGAGTTTGTAGCAGACAGACTGTTACTAGAATTGGGCAATCCGAAAGTGTATAATGTTACCAATCCGTTTCCGTTTATGGAGTTGATTTCCTTGCAAGGAAAAACCAATTTCTTTGAAAACCGTGTAGCGGAGTACCAGAAAGCCGGGGTGGCCAGCCCGGAATCCAAAAAAGAGCTGAAATTCGACGAAGAATTTTAATTTTTAATTAACCATATTTCTTAAAATCAGTTTGCTATATGTATGTAATTAAACGCGACGGTAGAAAAGAAGCAGTAAAATTCGATAAAATTACTGCTCGCATCAAAAAACTATGTTACGGATTAGACCCTATTGTAGACCCCGTGGTAGTTGCCATGAAGGTAATTGAAGGGCTGAAAGACGGTATTACCACTGCCGAGCTTGACGAAATGGCTTCTCGCATTTCTGCATCTATGTCCACACAACATCCGCACTATTCGTTATTAGCTTCGAGAATTGCTGTTTCAAATTTGCATAAAACCACCGAGAAGTCTTTTACTGCGACGGTAGAAAAACTCTATCGTTATATTGACCCCAAAACCAACGAACCTGCTCCGCTTATTGCAGATGATATTTATGAAATTGTGCAGGCAAACTCCGAAATTTTAGATTCCACTATTATACATGATAGAGATTTCGGCTATGACTATTTTGGTTTTAAAACCTTGGAACGCTCTTATTTATTGAAAATAAACGGAAAAATTGTAGAACGCCCTCAACACATGCTTATGAGAGTGGCGTTGGGCATTCATAAAGATGATATAGAATCGGTAATAAAAACCTATGAGCTAATGAGTGAGCGGTGGTTTACCCACGCCACACCGACCTTGTTTAATGCAGGAACACCCAAACCGCAAATGTCGTCTTGCTTTTTGGTTCAGATGAAAGACGACAGCATTGACGGAATTTACGATACGTTAAAGCAATGTGCCAAAATATCACAAAGTGCGGGAGGAATAGGAATTTCCATTCATAACATACGAGCCAAAGGTTCCTATATTCGAGGAACTAACGGCACTTCTAACGGAATAGTGCCAATGTTGAGGGTTTTCAATGATACGGCAAGATATGTGGACCAAGGCGGAGGAAAACGAAAAGGTTCTTTTGCTATTTATTTAGAGCCTTGGCACGCTGATATAGAAGACTTTTTGGAGTTGAAAAAAAATCACGGAAAAGAAGAACAAAGAGCCAGAGACCTGTTTTATGCTTTATGGGTTCCCGATTTGTTTATGAAACGGGTAAAAGAAAACGGCACATGGACTTTGATGTGTCCTAACGAATGTCCCGGATTATCCGATGTATATGGCGAAGAGTTTGAAAAATTATACACCCGTTACGAAGCGGAAGGAAAAGGACGCAAAACCATCAAAGCACAAGACTTGTGGTTTAAGATTTTAGAGTCTCAAATAGAAACCGGCACGCCCTACATGTTATATAAAGATGCATGTAATGAAAAATCAAACCAAAAGAATTTAGGCACCATTAAATCGTCCAATCTTTGTACCGAAATTATCGAATACACGGCCCCCGATGAGGTGGCAGTTTGTAATTTAGCATCCATTGCATTACCTAAATTTGTAATTGACGGCAAATTTGATTTCAACAAGCTGTTTGAAGTAACATACCAAGTTACACGTAATCTTAACAGAATTATTGACCACAATTATTATCCTGTACCTGAAGCTAAAAAATCCAATCTTCGACATCGTCCTATCGGTATTGGAGTGCAAGGATTGGCAGACGCCTTTATTATGCTTCGATATCCTTTTGAATCGGAAGAAGCCCGGCAGCTTAACAAAGATATTTTTGAAGCCATATATTATGCGGCTTTAACGGCATCCAAAGATTTAGCTAAAGAAGAAGGTCCTT
>CAZLMS010000201.1:0-4180 GCA_964560645.1 uncultured Flavobacteriales bacterium
AAAATTGCTCTATATTTCTTATAGCCTGACGAGTGTAAATTTCAAAAGGTTCTTGAATATGCACCAATGTATCGCCAATATCAATTAAAAATATTTGACAGTCTGTAACTTCTTTCATTTCGACAATTCGGGGCGAGTGTTGATTTTTTCCAATAATTCCGCTCGAGTAACAGGAATATTGCCTTCTTTCATTACTTCTATGGCAGAAGCCATATTGCCTAAATAAACCGCTTCGGACAAAGTACCGTTGGCTGCAATTACCATTGAAATGGTTGCTAACATAGCATCGCCTGCACCCACAGGGTCTTTGGCGTTTTTTTCCAAAGCAGGGATATATTCTTGTTCTAAATGTTTTTCTTTTCTGCCATATACGGTAAAGGGCTTGTTTTTAAATGCCAATAACCCGTTGGCTCCTAATGTGATAATAATGTTTTGAGCATGAGTTTTTTCCAGTAGCCGGTAAGCGATGGTAGATAATCCGCTTGTTTTATCATCAAAAACCATACGAGCTTCTTTTTCCGTGGGAGTAATCAGATATACATCTTCATACCGGGCAATGTTCCCTCCGAGTGTACTTGATACATCTGCAATAACCTTAATCCCCTTGCTGTTTGCCCATTGTGTAACAGCTACCCGAATTTTTTCGGTAATTAGTCCGTAAGCAAAATCCGAAAATACAATTACATCATATCCGGCACATTTTTCTTGAACAGCTTCAATAATAGCCTTTTCTTCATCGTCGGAAAGAATAATATTTTCGGAGTAGTCTATTTTAAGCAGTTTTTGATGATCGCTTATAAATCGGGTTTTACATATAGTATTGAATTTTTCATTTTCAATAAAAAAATAGTTTAAGCCGTTTTTTTCCAAATCGGATTTTATAAATTGAGCAACTTTATCTTTACCGGTGTAAGAAAAAAGCGTTACCTCCCCGCCAAGCGAACGAATATGTTTAGCAACAATACCTGCCGCACCGGTGTAATTATTTTGCTTCAAAGGACGCACGGTTAAGATAGGGGCTTCGCCGGAAACTCCTATTACGTCGGAATAAACATATTCATCTACCAGCACTTCTCCGATTACGGCAATTTTGGTTTCATCAAACTTCTCTATAAGCTGCTGAACAGATTGGTATGTAATTTTATTTCGCTCACAAAAAATGCTGTAAACTTCGTAGTCTAAAGCAAATTTTTCTTTGTAATTCTGAATAATGGAAGAAGAAGAAAATACTACATCTCCCGAGGTAAAATACACTTTTCCGCCGTATGCTTCCACAGCTTTTCTTTCATCGCCGAAAACTCCTGAAAATACATTTTCATACTCTTTACCTTTCACATAAATATCAGGTTGCAAATAACTTAATATCGGACCGGCCCATGAATCTTCATCCAAAATCACATAATCTACAATTTGCAGTGCTGCCATATTTTTCAACCGCAACTCTTGAGGCATAAACGGACGGTCATCGCCCTTCAAAATATACTTGTCGGGAGTAAGAGATACTATCAAAATATCGCCGAATTTTTTAGCTTGTTCCAAATACCGGATATGCCCCGGATGAATAATATCAAAACAACCGTGACATTGAACCACTACTTTACCTTGTTTTTTTAACTGCTCAATTTCTTTTTTAAGTTTTTCTTTCGGCAATATTTTATTGGTGTAACTGCTCATTTTATTGTTTGAAGAAGTTTAAAATTTGCTCTATAATATAATCTACTTGACTATCCGTAAGTTCCGGATAAACGGGAATACTTAATATTTCTTTTACCAAACGCGAAGTTACGGGCAGGTCGGCATCAGAATATCCTAAATACCTGGCTGCCTTTTGTTGATGAATAGCAATAGGATAGTGAATTTTTGTGTCAATTCCTTTTTCTTTTAAGAAATTTTGTAGCCGGTCTCTTTGCGGTGTTTTAATCATAAAAGCATGAAAAACCGGAAAATAATCTTCATTATAGGAAGGAACTTCTACAACCTCTTTCAGATTTTCTATATAGCGATTAGCAATGCTTCTGCGACGATTATTCCATTCTTCGAGTTTTTTGATTTTAATGTTGAGAATGGCAGCTTGCAAAGCATCTAATCTTGAATTTACAGACCAAAATTCCGTTTCATCACGATTAATTAAGCCGTGTTGTCGAGCTTTGAGCAAGTAATCGTAATATTCTTTTTTGTGAGTAGTAATAATTCCCGCATCACCGCAAGCAGCAAGATTTTTGAGCGGGTGTAAGCTAAAAGCGGCTAAATCTCCAAAGCTGCCTACAGGTTTACCTTTATACAAAGCCCCAACGGCTTGTGCAGCATCTTCGATCACATATAAATTATGTGCGCGGGCAATTTCCGTAATAGCGTCCATCTCGGCAGGACGTCCGGTAAGATGAACGGGTATAACAGCTTTGGTTTTAGCAGTTATTCGTTTTTCTATCTCGGCAGGAGAAATATTCATTGAGTGATAATCCACATCGGCAAACACCGGCTTTGCACCTGCTAATGCTATAGAAGACGCTGAAGCCAAATAAGAGTTAGGAGCGGTTATCACCTCATCGCCCTGCCCTATTCCAAGAGCCTTCATAGAAAGAAATAACGCATCGGTGCCGTTGGCTACTCCTATTGCATAAGACGTATGACAGAGTCGGGAAAATTGTTTTTCAAAATTTTCAACATCTTCTCCAAGTATAAACATTCCGGAGTCTAAAATATCAGAAACGGCTTGCAAGATTTCTTCCTTAATATCCTGATGTTGAGCGCCTAAATTTACGTACGGGATATTCATTTAACGAAGGTTAATTTTTTGCATTTGTTTGACGTTAAAATACTTTTCATCAGTGAGTGAATTGGGAATTAAACCTTTTTCAAAAGCATTTTTTAAATCTTTTACAGCATCTTCAATATTTCTTTTCGGCATAAAGCCCAATTCCCGCTTGATTTTTTCGGAAGATATATGATAAGAGCGATGATCGTCGGTGGGTGTGGTAATAATTTCCACCTCATCGCCAATTACGTTTTTTACCATTTGGGCGATTTCTTTTACTTTAAAGTTTTCGTATCCTGCATTATATATTTTTTTCTGAATTTTTTCGTCAGGTAAATCCAAAAGGTATAAATATAAATCAACCATATCATTGATATGAAGATTCGGACGTTTCTGTTCACCGCCAAAAACGGTTATTTGCTTTTTGTTGATAGCAAGATTTGTGAGAATGTTTACCGTTAAATCCAACCGCAATCTCGGAGAATAACCGCATAAAGTAGCAGGGCGAATAACAGTGGTAATGAAGTTATCATCGGCATATTGAAGTAATATTTCTTCACACATGGCTTTGAACTTAGAATAATCGGTAAGCGGTTCGGGTTTTTCGTCTTCCGTAACATCGGGAATATCTTTAATGCCGTACACACTTGCAGACGAAGCATATATAAACCTTCTAACTCCCGAGTTTTTTGCCGCTTGTACGATGGGTTCAAAAGGGTCGTAGTTGATGGATTTTCCTAATTCGGGATTTAGTTCAAAACTGGGGTCGTTGGAGATGCATGCTAAATGATAAACCACTTCTTGTCCTTGCAAGGCATTTCTCATAAGGTCTATATCACGAATATCGCCTTTAATTACCGTTAAATTAGGGTGATTAGGCAACACATCCTCGCCGTAAATCATTAAATCCACTACCGTAACATGATGTCCTTTATTTAACAAGGCGGGAACCAAAACAGCTCCTACGTAACCGGCACCTCCGGTAATCAGTATATTTTTACTCATAATTTATTTTTTGCCAAAAATAATGTTTTCAGAGAGATGTATGTGTGATATTAAAGTGATTTCCGTTTTTATGGAAATTCAAAGTTGTTTTGCTTCATGAATTGCCAATAAGGATAGGTTTTCTTTTTGCCAAAACTTTTCTCTTAAGAGAAAGCCCGGAAAGCTTTATAAACTACTTCCGTATAATTTGTTCAAAGAATATACTTTCTTGTTTTTCATTGTAAATAGTGATGAAATAAAAACCTTTGGGCAAGTTTATTTCATTGGAAAGATTGAAAGTTTCCGTATTTGATAATACCGGCTTAGTTATGGAATGTATTTCTCTTCCCGTAATATCATATATTTGAATGTTTAACTTTTGAGCATCCACGTTTTGAATATATAAATAAAGCTCATCACCTGAAGGGTTAGGATAAACTC
>CAZLMS010000202.1:0-4121 GCA_964560645.1 uncultured Flavobacteriales bacterium
GATATTCTTCTTTTATATTGGATGTATCTTTTGTAAGCAACACATACTCTCCTGGAAACAATACATATTGTTCTTCGGTAATAAGTTTTGGATTTTTTATTGTATCTAAATCCATATCATAATTAGAAATTTGCCACTCTGACAAATCAATATAATAAGAAGAATTATTATACAACTCCACAAAATCCGAGCCTCCTGTGCGGGGATTGAACAGTACTTCATTGATAATTAAACTGTTTTCGGAAGGGTTGTCAGGCAGCACAAAACGCATGGAGTTAGGGCTTCCTATAGCATTTCCGGGACAATCGGAAACGCCTGTTACGGTTACATAATAAACAATTCCGTGTTGAACAGGTGTGGCAAATTTTAAGGTAACCGCTTTGAGAGATGAAGAATCTGCCCAAACAGTGTTTACAGTAATGTTATTGTCAATAATATAAGTTCCGGTTCCAAGTGAGGGCAAATCCATTTCTTCGCTAAAGTAAACAGTAATAGCTGTATCGGAGTGTGTAATTACTTTGGTAATATAAGGCGGATTTTCATCCGAAGCAGTAGAATAAACCGAATTTTGACGATTAACGGTTCCTCCGCTAGGGTCTATGGATGCCGCCCAATTGGATGCATAGTTACAGTCTGCATAAGGATTTATTCTTTCCAATGTCCAACCTCCATTGTCTTTTTCTTCATCTCTGTACCAATCAATAGAATAAGTAACTTCATCAATTATATTTCCATATTTATCCGTTAAGTTAATATACTCGCCCGCATTGGTAAGTGAGGGCCAATAAGGTAAACCTACTACCCTGCCCATTCCCGAAAACAAAGCCGTATCTTCATCTGCACACAAAACAGCGTATTCTCCGGCAGGCAATATTGTTTGGGGAATATCTTCTCCGTCAAACAAAACTTGACCTAAATCAAGTGTTTTGTTGGAAGCATTGAACACTTCTATAAATTCCGCAGCGGGCAATCCTACAACAGGGTCCGGGTCTGCCAAAATCTCATTGATTACCAACTCATGATATAACGGCGTATAGCCGAGAATAAACGGAAATGAAGAATTGCCCGTATTTCCTTGACAATCTTCTATACCAATTGCTGAAAGCGTGTACAACACATCATAAGAAAGAGAAGGGGTAACAGTGAGTTTTACCACAGATAAATCGGAAGGGTTGGGCAAGCTAACTTGAAAAATATTAACTCCATTGTCTATCTGAAAATTGGCTGTAGTTAGATTTGTAGAATCTACCGGCTCGGAAAAAATTACTTCTATAAAATTAGTTCCCGTAATGCTCACATTTACAATTTGAGGCGCAACAGTATCGGGCGCAGGATTGTAAACGGAGTTTTGACTGCCGGGTGTTCCTCCCAACGGAGACATGCTCGCTTGCCAATTGTTAATATTATTACATGGATTTGACGGATTTATTTTTTCCAGAGACCACCCTCCGTCATCTTTAGTATTGTCTTTATACCAGCTAATATCATAAGTAACTTCATCTATTACCACGGTGTTATTATAGGTAATATCAATTCTTTCGCCGCTGTTGGTAAGAGATGGCCATGATACTATCGGAACAGGATATACACCGAGAGGTGTGAATAATGCGGTATCGGCATCATCACAAATAACCATGTATTCTCCGGGTTGAATAAATGTATTTTGAGGGAAATCTGCTCCGTCAAACTGGCAATTGCTCAAGTCAATCACTTTATTACTTAAATTCAACAACTCTACGTATTCTGCATCCGGCCAACCTACAATAGGGGTCGGGTCAGCCATTATTTCATTGATTACCACATCGCCGGGCTGAGGGATATGTCCAATCATGAATGTAACTACATTATTATTCGAAATAAGATTTCCCGGACAATCCGACACATTGGTAATTGTTAAATTATACACTATTCCGGTATCTATAGCCGGAGAAAATGTTAATCCTACTGCATTTGCCCCATCCGCCCAAGCATATATATTAGTTACGGAAACATTTCCACTTAATTGGTAAGAACCATTAGTCAAAGAAGTGCTATCCATTACTTCGTTAAAATATATTAAAATGGAATCGGGTTTTACTAAAGTAAAAGCAGTTATCTCGGGTGATTGCGTGTCAGGAGTCGGGTCAAACACGGAATTGACTTGTCCCGGGGTTCCGCCGGAAGGGTCTGTGGATGCTGTCCAATTATTTATATCCGAACAAGGATTGTAAGGATTTATCAATTCCATACTCCACCCTCCGTCATCCTTACTTGCATCATGGTAATAACTCAAATCATAGCTCACTACATCTATAACATCACCGTATTCGTTAATTAGCGTAAGACTGTCTCCCGAATTAGCCAAGGCACTCCAAGAAGATATGCCGATTACCTTTCCGAAAGGAGAAAACAAAGCTGTATCGGATATGTTGCACAGAATCACAAACGAATCGGGATATAACACAAAAGACGGTAACGATTTGGCTGTGGTAGTATTTACAAATTGCCAATTCAACAAATTAAATGTTTTATTGGAAGCGTTAAACAATTCCAAATACTCTGCACTCGGTAGTCCGACCTGAGGAGAGGGATCAGGAAATATTTCATTGAAAACCACATCTTTATAAGATGCCGTATCCGGTACAAGATAAGTAAATGAAGTTGTTGTCGGAGATATTGTATTGGATGATAAATCTTGTACACCCGTAACCGTAATGTTATACGTTGTTCCGTTGGCAAATGCGGGAGAAACCGTTAAATGCACCAAGTTTTGCAATCCTCCGTCTAAGGCAGCGGAAACGGGATTACCTATACCATTATCAATAAAATAATTAGTTGTATTTTGAGCAGAAGAGAGAAGCAAGTCTTCCGAAAAATATAAATCCAATTGTGTGGAAGAAATGATTTTTAAAGAATCTAACGAGGGAGGTGTTACATCAACAGGGTATTGAGACACAAATACATCATCGAACCAAAAAAGCGTGGAACGGGAAGAAGTATAATTACACAACACTCCGAAATATTGAGTAGTATTATAAGTGTTGTCCAATGCTGTTCCTTCCGTATAGTAATTGGTTCCGCCAAGCGTGTCGGACATCAATGTCCAATTGCCCGAAGCGTCTCTTGTTACTTTTATTCTGCAGGTAACCGTCGAAGAACTTAATCGTCCGTCTGTTCCGTCTATAATTTTGGTAACGGAAGCGCCGTCTTGCCGGTATAAAGACACCTCGTCCGCACTTCCGCCCAATCGAACAAAATATCCATTGTGGGAAACCGTTAAAACCGCATTATCTGAAACCAAATGCACTTCAGCATAGTTAGATGATGAAGGGTTAAATCCCATCTCTACATATATTTCCCAAAATGCATTATCTATCGTATCGCTAAAGGTAGAAAGATAAGCCACATCGGAAACTGCAGGTGCGTTCAAATGAAGTTTTTGACCGGCATCTACTTCAAACTTTGTATCCGTTCCCGACCATGTGGGGTTATTGGTAAAATCACCGTCCGAAAAGTCATCTGCAAATTGTGCAAACAAAACATGGCAAAAAATTAAGTGCAATAGCCCAAGAAGGAAAATCTTTTTCATAAACATCAAACTTTTTTCCTCGTAAAAATAAGAAAAAAGCAAGCTCCAACAAATAAAAAATAAAAAAGCCCTGTATTTTGCAGGGCTTTAAGGGTGGAAGACCGGATTTGAACCGGCGACCTCCAGAGCCACAATCTGGCGCTCTAACCAACTGAGCTACAACCACCGTGTATCTCTCAATAAAGAGAGGAATGCAAAGTTAATAATTTCTTTACTTGCTTTATCAATTTGTGACCCCGGAAGGATTCGAACCCTCAACCCTCTGATCCGAAGTCAGATGCTCTATCCAGTTGAGCTACGGGGCCAAATATAAAAGACTACCAAAAGGTAGTCTTTTGTGATCGCGGCAGGATTCGAACCTGCGACCGTCTGCTTAGAAGGCAGATGCTCTATCCAGCTGAGCTACGCGACCTTTAAACATTAAAAATTCCCTCCTTTAAGAACGCCTCTGTTTTTTGGAGGGGCAAATATAAAAAGACTTTTTATTCTTCTTTAATTGTGCCGTAAAATTTATTCTCGTTCATTTCATTCTCGGCATCATAATAGGTAATAT
>CAZLMS010000203.1:0-4097 GCA_964560645.1 uncultured Flavobacteriales bacterium
ATATTTTATATTGGGTAAAATCTTCGTTGGCTTCCAACCCTTCGCCGTATATGACTTCTTCTGAAGTGGTGATTTTTACAAATTCTTGTGTTTTTATTTTCTTATCCTTTTTATTCCAAACAAGGTATTCGGTTTGGAGTTGGTCGCCGTTTTTATTAACTACATACACATTATTTTTCACTTCGATATACTCATTGCGGGTATCATTATACGCATACTTGGCTATCAATTGAGATGCTACTTTCCCGCTGTCATTGTACACCATAATTTTTATGCCTTCGGGGAAAACGTCTATAGAACCTTTATCCGAATAATATTGTTGCAATAACGGAGCTGTAATTTTCACTTTGGTTTGAGCTTCGGTGCTGTAATATATCTCAATATTCCGGGAAGATTGAGCAGGCAAGCTGTCTTGACGAGTTAATTCATTGACTTCCGCCATATCGTTTTCGCAAGAACAAAAAAGCATCGCAGCAAAAATTACTGCGATGCTTTTAATGAAAAAGATATTTTTTTTATTGAACTCTGACTTGAGTTGTTTCATTTATCCAACATTCAACTGTAAAAGAATCGCCTTCGTTGAGTCCGTAGAAAAAACAATCGGCTTTTTTAGGGAATTGCGCTTTAACGTTTGCCGCTTTTTTAGAAGCTGTTTCCGCTACTGACGTGTCCACAGATTTTGCTTTCATATATTTATCGTAAGCTGCCCAATAAGCGGCTTTGCTCTTACAAGGGTCGTCTCCGCAGCTTTTGGCAGATACCGCATAAGCATCACCTATCAAAATATAAGCTTCTCCCAAATTCGGATTGATTGCCAAGGCTTTTTTGGCATAAGTCCGGACATTGGCAAATTGTTTATTATTGAAACTGCATTTGGCAGCCATCATATAAGCATCTGTTTTAGTCTCATTATTTGACGAGCCTTCTGCTGCTTCCAAGAAATATTTTACTGCTTCTCCGCAACGGTCTTTTTTGGCTAATACTTTACCAATATTAAAGGCGCTTTCGGGCGAAGGGTTGGCTTTATGCAAATTAGTGGCTGCTTTTACAAACAATTCTTCGTCCGTGCAATCTCTTTTATTAAACAGTTGAGTAATTTGCTTTAAAAGGGCTGTGTCTTCCGGGGCTGCATTGAACTTAGGTTCAAATAATTTTACCAAATCTTCACAAGATGCCACTTCTGCAAATATTTTTTCTATATTTTGTTTGGCAGTAGTGTATTTTTTTACGGTTTTTTCTTTCTTGGCATTGTTTATTTGATAATCCGCCACCTCTATTAACTTAGGATAATACTCGAGCAATTCCGTATTGTCATTGGTTTTCTTGTATTTTAAATAAAGGGCGTTGTAAAGATAAATTAGCACTCCGGCTTCTGTTTTTTTACCCTGCATTTCATAAGATTTTTTTAGCATCTCCATGGCTTCATCCAATCGAGAGGGATTGTATTTCAACAAATCACTACCTTTTCGGCCCAACACAAAACCTTCCTGACCGAAATGTTGAATCCGAGCATCGTAAACCATCATCAAAGTATCCACATATTTTTTCTTTTCTTCTTTTGATGAAGCATTTTTAATAAAATATTTATATATGTTCACACCATCTATATACAAACTTTTACGGGATTGAGGACATATTTGAAATGCCTTTCTCCAGCCGGGCAATGCGTCTTTGTAATTTTTTTGCTTGTAAAACTCTTTATAAAGAGAAAGGTTTTTTACACAAGCTACACTATCTTCCGGAGTTGCTCCGAATTTTCCTTGTGCATCAGCTAACACGGTTATCATTCCTAATCCTAATACCAACAATACTTTTTTCATAATTCCTGTTTTTTAATGTTACTAATCTATTTTTTGTCTGTAAAACCAGCGGTCAAATTTATGAGGACAAAATGAAAATCCAAAACTGATTTTACTAAAAACTTCATTTTTTAATGCCGAAGCAAAGTTTTCATATTGTCTGTTCCCAACTTCCAATGCAAAGTTGAAGGTTGTTTTTGACTTGGAACGTATCACGGGAATGCCTACTCCAAA
Organism: uncultured Flavobacteriales bacterium; assembly: GCA_964560645.1. GTDB lineage: Bacteria > Bacteroidota > Bacteroidia > Flavobacteriales_G > NORP312 > CAZLMS01. The sequence goes on from CAZLMS010000203.1 coordinate 2,034, forward strand.
ACTTATGCCAAGCTCCGAGACAGAGGCGTTTTTTGCGGTAATATTTGCCGTTCTAAAACCAAATCTGTATGAAGATAAACTAATTAAATCGTTCAACGCTTCGGGATTGGGGGTATATTGAACTCCCACGGAAATTTGGCTATATTGAGACAATTGTTGATTAACTCCTGCAAGAGAAATTTCGCTTAGATTTCGACTTGTCCAAGTAGCACCTATCCAAACTCTTTCGGAATTAACTGCTATTCCTGCCGAATAAAAAGAAGGAATTGTTGACTGTAAAGTATCGTTAATATAAGAAATTGTGTCCTTTGCATTGGATAGGGCATTAGTGCCTTCATACGTATTGATAAGTTTTAACCTGATGGTTCTGATTGATTGAGAATAACCGTATGTTCCGCCAAGAGATACCGAGATGTTATCCGAAATTTTTCGTGAAGCAAGCACTCCCCCGCTCAAATATAGTCCTGAAAAATCATATCGGACAATATCCTGAGTGTTAAAAGCATTGGCTTCATCGGGAAATATTATTTTAGTCGTTTTTTGAATGCTGCCAAATAAATAAGAGGTATTAACGCCTACGGCTAAGTAATTTATAGAATCTTTTAAAAGATTAAAACTGTTGGAAATTTTCAATTCGTTTATTCCTCCAAAACCTGAATATTCTTGAGTATATGTTCCAAGTGTATCCGTCCATTGATTATTAAAATTGTAGTTCATTTTAGTAAAAGGTTTTAATCCTATAGCGGCTCCCCACCAACGTTTAGCTATGGGCAATCCCAGAAATACGTTTTGCATATACACGTTATTCTTCACCGCTTTTCCTGTATCTGTTTGAACGCTGTTGGTATAAACTCTCAAACCGACATCATAAACCGGCTGAGAAAGGTATCCTACACTTGCAGGATTGAAATAGTTGATTTTATTGTCTGAAAGTACTGCTGCTCCTGCCCCGCCCAAAGACTGTATGAAAGCCGGAGACTCTTGCTCCCATTCTCCAATACCCCAAGAAGATATTGGTGAATTAGTAGTTTGCTGCGACATTCCATACAAACCGAAGCTCATTACCATAAAAAATATGAGCCACTGCTTATGCATTGAAGCGAAATATTTCAAGCATTCCTTTAAAAATAAAATCATCGGATGCAAAAATGGGATATTTCACTTTATCTGCAAAAAAAGAATTATCTCCACCGGTCATTATGACGTTAATATTTCCGTACTGAGACTGATATAAATCAACAAATCCGTTTATTTCCAGCAAAATACCGTTTAAAACTCCCGAAAGCATACTGTTTTTTGTAGAATCTCCCACAAATCCTTCGATTTTTTCTGGTTCTAGTAACGGTAATTTACCCGTAAAATTATGCATTGCTTTTAAGCGCATGCGTAACCCCGGCGAAATTGCTCCTCCCAAATAAGTATTTGCACGATTTACAAAATCATAAGTAATACATGTCCCTATATCAATAACTAAATTATTCTCAGCGGGAAACCGAGAAACCGCCGCAGCTATTAAGCAAATCCTGTCCGCTCCCAATGAGTGAGGAGTTTGATATTGGATATTAAACGGAAAACGAAGCGTGTGTTTAACAAAAAATAATTGATTTCCTTTTAACTTAACAGACAAGTCTTTATCGGAAATGTTACTTACATTGGATATAATCACAACTTCGGGAGAAACGGCATTTATTTTATGAACCAAGTCATTTATATCTGCCGAAAAAACATTTGACAATATAAAATCTTGAAAAACTGCACCTTTTACCCGGGTATTTCCAATATCTAAAGCAACAATCACATTGCAAAGTAAAAATAAAAATGAAAAAAAATTGTGTATTTAAGAAAAATTGTATTTTTGCTGCCCAAATCACGGTTGGTGCGGTAGCTCAGTCGGTAGAGCAAAGGACTGAAAATCCTTGTGTCGGCGGTTCGATTCCGTCCCGCACCACATAAAAAAAGCTGCCAATTTTGGCAGCTTTGTTTGTATATGTAAGTTTCTTTCCTAACATTTTTAATTAACTTTGTCTAATCAAAAAAGGAAAGAAACAATGAAAGCAGAAAAGA
>CAZLMS010000204.1:0-1046 GCA_964560645.1 uncultured Flavobacteriales bacterium
TTTCCGGAAGTTGATTATTTTTTTTAGAAAGCATGTCTATAAGAATGGCTTTATTTTGCGGACGTTTTTCATTTTCCATCAGGTATAAAAAAGCAAACAAAAGGTGAATGTCAGGAGAATTTTGAACAAGCAAACTTTCGGCAGATATAACTTGAATGCCGTTTTGAAGTAAATATTCGGCTAATTCCACCAACTCTTGATTGTTCCGGGTTAAAACAGCCAAATCCGAGCGTTTATAGTAAGAATTATTCTGTTTTTGAGATGGTGACAGATTTTCGATAAGGTTTTTTATTTTACTAAATACAACGTCATTATAGCTTTCGTCTTTTTCGGGATTTACAAATTCCATTCGCACGTATCCTTGGTATTTATCTTTTAAATTTGATTTTTGTTCGAGATTTTGATACAGCGATTGTAAATTCGGGCTTAAGAACTGTTTCAGTTTGTTAAAAAGCGTATTATTAAATTCTACAATGGCACTGCCGGAGCGAAAGTTGGTGTTTAATACATTTTCGGGAGCAAAGTAGTTGTCTTTAAATATTTTTTCTTTTTGAGCAATAACGGTTTTGGAGGTGCTTTTAGCAATATGCGGAAGGTTGAGAAACTGTTCTACATCTCCGCTTCTAAACCGGTATATGGCTTGTTTGCCGTCGCCAACAATAATGTTTTTATATCCCTCGGAAAGAGTGTTTTCCATGAGCGGAACAAAGTTTTCCCATTGCAACAACGAGGTGTCTTGAAATTCGTCAATTAAAAAATGATGATATTTTTCGCCTACTCGTTCATAAATAAAAGGTACCGGCTCAGAGGTAATAATTTTATTGATTTTTTCGGGAATGTCGCTGATAAATATAATGTTGTTTTCCAATTTTTTATCTTGAATTTCTTTATGAATTTCGTTAATGAGAGCCAAGCCGAACAACCATTCGTCAATAAGTTTGAGAAAAATAATACGCTCTTTTTTCTTTTGTAAAAATTGCACCGTCGAAGATAAAATGCGAAGAATTTCTTCTAAATCACTTTCCTGAAACGAACTGTTTTTTTTA
>CAZLMS010000204.1:1056-4082 GCA_964560645.1 uncultured Flavobacteriales bacterium
AAATTGCCGTTTGATAATTTGGTGAAAAACGAATCAATATTTTTTAGATTAGTTACTTCTGCAACATTTCTTTGTTGCTTAATGTTTTGGTATTTTTTAAAATAATCTAAAGCAGCGTTTTTCAGCCGGTGATATTCCTTTTGATATTTTTTGATTTTGGCATAAAATTCTTCCAAAGAAATGTTTTCGATTTCCGATAAGTATTTACGTCCTTCTTCATTACTAAAGGCACCGGTTACTTTTAACAGTTCTTTTTTTATTTTTTTATTTTCTCCTTCTGCTAATTTTAATAAGGTGTAGTTTTTAATGATTTCCGTAAGTGTTTTATTTTCTCCTATTTGTTTTAAAAGTGCATCAATTGCCAAATTTTGAATAACATCTTCTTGCAGTTCCACTTCATAATTGAGCGGTAAATTGAGGTCGAAGGCAAAACTTCTTGCTACTCGGTTAAAAAAAGTGTCTATCGTGCTAATGGAAAAATTAGCATAATTGTGCAAAAGATGAGCTATGATTTTTTGAGATTTTTCTTGAATTTGAGTTAAATTCCATTGCGGATTTTCCTGTAAAATAATTTTCAACATGTTGTTTTCGGAAGGGTTATCGGCAATATTTTGAAGGTTTTCGATAATCCGAACTTTCATTTCATTAGCGGCTTTGTTGGTAAACGTAACTGCTAAAATGTGCTGATAATATCCCGGATTTTCGCTTGAAAAAAGCAGTTTCAGGTAATCTTTTACCAGCGTGAAAGTTTTTCCGGCGCCTGCCGAAGCTCTGTAAACAATGAAATTTTTCATCGGGTTAATCTTAAATCAGATTACCCTATAAAAGTACTAAAAAAATCGGATAAAATCAAAAGCGGTTAAAAACTTTAGATGCCAATTCGAGAGCGGTTTTTAATTCTTCTTCATCCAGATTCAAATTTTCCCCTTTGGATTTGAACAAGTCAATCATTTTTTCGGTAGGCATATTGCCGGTAAGTTCTTCTTTTGCCATGGGGCAACCGCCGTATCCTTTTATTGCTCCGTCAAATCGGCGACAACCGCTTTCGTAAGCCGCTTCCACTTTTTCTTTCCATTTGTCGGGAGTGGTATGTAGATGCGCTCCAAATTCTATTTCCGGAAATTCGGGTAAAAGCGCGTTAAATAAATATTGAATGTTTTCGGGAGTGGAACATCCTATGGTATCTGCCAATGCTACAATTTTTACTCCTGTTTCTTTGTATAGTTTATCTACCCATTGAATAGCAATATCGCTATTCCATTCGTCGCCGTAAGGGTTTCCGAAAGCCATAGATATATAGATGACAAGGGTTTTTTTGTGTTTGAGACAAAGGTCTTGAATTTCGGCAACTCGCACTAAACTTTCCTGAATAGTAGCATTGGTATTTCTAAGTTGGAATGTTTCCGAAATGGAAAAAGGATAGCCTAAATAGCTTATTTCATCATAGTAGCAAGCATCTGAAGCGCCTCTTTTATTGGCAACTATGGCTAACAATTTGGTGTGAGTTTGTGTAAGGTCGAGTTTTTTTAGCACTTCGGCAGTGTCTTTCATTTGCGGAATGGCTTTGGGCGATACAAAACTGCCAAAATCAATGGTGTCAAATCCTACTTTTAACAGTTGATTGATATATTGTATTTTCAATTCTGTAGGTATCCATTCTTTGATGCCTTGCATGGCATCCCGAGGACATTCTATCAATTTAACACTCATTGTTTATTATTTTTTGTTTGATTTTTTTGATTAACGCGGGACCTTCATAAACAAAACCGCTGTATAACTGAACTAAATCGGCACCGGCTTTTATTTTTTCACAAGCATCGTTTTCATGCATAATTCCTCCGACTCCTATAACGGGAATATTGGGGTTTTTACTGCGAATATAACGGATTATTTTGGTAGATGCTTCCGTAAGAGGCGCTCCGCTCAATCCTCCGTTGCCGATAGCTTCAATTTGTTGAGAGTTAAGGGAAAGGTTGTTTCTGGCAATAGTGGTATTTGTGGCAATTATTCCCGAAATTTGAGTGGTAGTTACAATGTCAATAATTTCGTCAATTTGCTCGGAAGAAAGGTCGGGAGCTATTTTTAAAAGAATCGGTTTAGGGTTGTTTTTTTCGTTGTTGGCTTTTTGCAAAGCCGAAAGAATTCGCTCCAACGGTTTTCGTTCTTGCAAGGACCTTAATCCGGGAGTGTTTGGGGAACTTACATTTACCACAAAATAATCTACATAATCAAACAGCTTATGAAAGCATATCAAATAGTCATCCACGGCTTTTTCATTGGGTGTGGTTTTATTTTTCCCGATATTTCCGCCGATAATAATATGGGCGGGCTTGGATTGAAGGCGTTTTACCACTGCATCCACTCCGTCATTGTTAAATCCCATTCGGTTAATAATGGCTTTGTCTTTTTTTATTCTAAACAAGCGGGGTTTAGGATTACCGGCTTGAGGCTTTGGGGTAACGGTTCCTATTTCTATAAATCCGAATCCCAGCTTAGCTAACTCTTTGTAATATCGAGCGTTTTTATCTAAACCGGCTGCTAATCCTACGGGGTTTGGAAAACGTATTCCAAAAACAGTTTTTTCCAGCTTAGGAGATTTTAACCGGTATTGTTGAACAATAATTTGAGAAAGAAGCGGAATTTTTAATGCTAATTTTAATAAATCGAGAGCCAAATAATGTGCCGTTTCGGGAGGAAAGAGAAAAAGTATTTTTCTAATTATCGAATACATGAATTATTGTTTATCCTCCGGGCGGTTTATATCGGGGGCAGATGTTTTTTGAGATAATTCTAATTTTTTCTTTTCTTCAGACAAATGAGCTATTTGTTTTTGGAGTTTATTAACTTCCTTACGGTGTTTAAAATACATAGGCATGGAAACTAATAAGCCGCTTAATCCGCCTAATACAAAAGCAATAATAAGAATTACGAAGGCAGATGCTTCAAATTTCCAAAACAACAGGTTGATGTTGATTACAGACATGTTTTGGTAGGCAAAAATGATAGTGAATACCATCACAATAATT
>CAZLMS010000205.1:0-1574 GCA_964560645.1 uncultured Flavobacteriales bacterium
TAAAAGAAATATACGTAAAAATTTTGAAGGAATAAAAGGTTGTTTGTATTTAAAATGTGTTAATTCATTGATTTTCTTAACTTTTGAATCGTCTTTTTTCAAAACGCCAAAGTAATATTTTTGTTCTTCTACTTCAAAATGTTTTTCATAGGAAATGTGTTGCTTGATAAGTTCTTCTTCAAAAAAAACAGCCTTATTGTAATCGGTAAACCAATAAACCTGATAATCTTTATTAACCGGATGCTCCTTAAAATTAAGATGAGAAAGCATTTAAATTACCCTTAATGTTTGCCCTACCACCAATATGGAATTTCGTCTTATTCCGTTTATTTTAGCCAAATGACTCGTCGTTGTTCCGAATTTTTTGGCTATTTCATACAAACTGTCGCCTTTTTTTACCACATAAAACTTAGTGCCTTTCGGATAACTTGCAAATCCGTGTTTGGTTTTCTTTAAAATAAGTGTATCGCAAACCAATTTGCTTTCTTCATGAGAAATAAAACTTAAAGGATTGATTGGCACACCTTTGTAGCGCACTTCAAAATGTAAATGGCTGCCCGTAGAGTGTCCCGAACTTCCTCCCAAACCGATTACATCGCCAGCTTTTACTTCATCGCCGGGTTTAACTTTAAAACGATGTAAATGTGCATAAAGCGTTTCCAGGCCGTTGTAATGCCTGATAACTACCACTCTTCCGTATCCGCCGTAATAACGGGCTACTCTTACCCTACCCGGAAAAGCGGCTTTTACGGGATCCCATACTTCCAAATCAATGTCTATTCCTTTATGAGGGCGTCCGTCTCTCCAACCGAATTCCGAAGTAAGTGTATTTTCTACCGGCATAACAAATGCGTCAGATTTTCCTCTTCCTACCAAAATAATTTCCACGGTAGTATCGTTGGCATAAAGTTCAGGCTTGTATGGGTGTGGGATTTGCGTATTCCATTGACCTAAATAATAATTATTGGCGGGATAATAGGAAGTGTCGGTAGGTATAATTTCGGGTTCTTTGTGAAATTCTTCTATAGGATGAGTTGCTGCATAATAATTGATTTGATTGATAAGCGGAAAAGGTATTTTTTCGAGTTCAAAAAGGGAATCTATTATATGATAAATTTCTTTTCTGGTCATTGACTGAATGCGTAAATAAAGATTTATTTGCTTTAGCAACTCATCTTCGGGCGAAAGACGTTTAGCCAACGAGTCTCTATACTCTCTGATTGTTTCTTTATCAAACAATTCTATGTTTTCAAAAAGAAATCTGTTGCCGTACATTACAACTGCGGGAACGGTATCGGCATAATATTCTTCCGGTTTTAAATTTTCGGACGAAGAGCCAGTATTCTTTTTATTTTCTTCCTCGCCCAATTTTTTTTCTCCGCTTACAAAAGCGGAAAAAACTAAAAAGAGCAATATGACAACAGGTGTTTTATACATTTAATTAGATGAAAAAGGACACCTTATTACGCAAATATCCGAAAAATGTTATTAAAACTTCCTAAAAACCAATGAAAATTAGGTTTAGCGGCATTATCTCTATATTTTTCCCACTATTACTTGATGGAGTTTGGAAG
>CAZLMS010000205.1:1584-4079 GCA_964560645.1 uncultured Flavobacteriales bacterium
CAACGAATCTTTATATCGTTGATTGATTTCAAATACTCCGTCGAAGTTTTTGAGCAAATGCCCCAATATATAGTTTTTAACCAATTTCAACTCATCAGGAGTTATCGGTCCGTTTTGCAGACGGTGTATCTCATTGTATATTTCCTGTATAGTGTTTTGGGTGTATTCCACACCGGTTTCGGTAGTAATGGAAAAAATTCCGGATTGTAAATAAGAAATTACCGATGAGTATATACCGTATGTGTAACCTTTGTCTTCACGAATATTTTTCATCAATCTGGAGCCGAAAAATCCGCCCAGCATCATGTTGGCTACTTGCAATTTAGGATAATCCGGGTGATGCTTGTTAATGGTAACGCATCCTATTTTTATAGCCGATTGTAAGGCTTCGGGCTTTTCTACATGTAAATATTTGTCTTCGGGAGAAATATCATAATGATGAACCGGTTTGGAGGATTTCCGCCAATTTTTACCGAAAACATTGTTTAACAGCGAAAAAACTTCACTTTCATCAAAACCTCCGGCTATAAAAATTTGACAATTATTTTCGGAAAAATATTTTTGATAAAAATTTTTGATTTCGTCAATATTTATCGATTTATAGTCTCCTTCTTCCGTTTCTCTCCCGTAGGGATGCGTCATTCCGAACAGACTTCGATAAAATTTATTTCTGGCTACAAATCCGTTTTCTTTGCTCTTAATTAAAAATTTTTGATGGGCATTTTTTCTCATCGTTTCAAATTCGCTTTCGGGAAACGACGGATTTTTTATGATTTCTTCAAACAACGGAAGTACTTGAGGCAATTTTTCGGTAAGTACCGCCAAAGATATGGTAGTGTAATGCAATCCCGTAGTTATATGAAGATATGCTCCGTAAAAGTCAAATATTTCACTGATTTCTTTAGCTGTTTTGGAAGTTGTTCCTTCCAAGAGCATTTTGGGCGTAAACTTGGCTATTAGGGGATTTTCTATGGAATCCCAATAACCGCAATGAAAAACCAATTCTATATTGATTACATCTTGCGAAGCTAAGTTGAAAGAATGTATCAAAATTTCATTGTCTAACGGGTTCACTTCCGGCATGATAAAGTGAATGTTTCCGATGGGATTGGCCGGCGGTGCTATGCTTCTGTTTATCATGTTTTAACGTTTTTTTGAATAATAATACAATACTGATAAGTTTTCGTCTTTAAAAGCTTCATTTATCACTCGCACCACATCTTCTTTTTGAATTTGATAATATTTCTCAAGTTCGTGATTTACATTATCGGCATCGCCTAAAAGTTCATGGATGGCTAACGACATGGCTTTATTGAGCACATTTAGCTCTGAAAAAGCAAATTGAGTAGCTAATTTGTTTTTTACCTTTTCCAATTCTTTATCCGTAAGTTCTTCTTTAAGATGAAGCAACTCTTCCTTAACTGCATTTTCTGCTTGTTCCATAGTTACTCCCTCATTTAAATGTCCGGAAACAATAAACAATCCGGGGTCAAAACTGCCTAATATATAAGCGTCAAGCCGGGAAAACAGTTTTTTGCCTTTTACCAAACGATTGTGAAAACGCGATGATTTCCCTGTAGAAAGCATGTCGGATATTAAATCGTAAGCGTGGTAATCTTTATCTTTTCTTCCGCACATGTGATATGCCATAAAAATGGCATCGGCAGGCACCTGTCTTTCTACGGCAAGTGTTCTTTTTTCCGTTTGAGGAGGTTCTTGAGGTAATTTTCTTTCTATATCTTCACCACGGGGTATTTCGCCAAACCATTTATTGGCAAGCTCTTTAATTCCTTCTGTATCAACATCTCCCGCTACTACTAAAATAGCATTATTGGGATTGTAAAATTTACGGTAAAATGCTTTTACATCATCCATTGTGGCTTTTTCTATATGGCTTATATCTTTTCCAATGGTAGGCCATTGATAAGGATGTTTTTTATACGCCAACGGACGAAGAAGTAAATAAACATCCCCATAAGGTTGATTTAAATATCGTTGTTTAAATTCTTCTATTACCACATTTCTTTGAACTTCAAGGGATTTTGGTGTAAATGCCAAGTCGAGCATTCTGTCGCTTTCGAGCCAAAAACCCGTTTCTATATTTTCTTTGGGTACGGTAAGATAATAATTTGTTATATCATTGGTAGTAAACGCATTGTTTGAACCTCCCACTTTTTCCAACGGTTCATCGTAATTAGGAATATTTTTCGAGCCTCCAAACATCAAATGCTCAAACAAGTGAGCGAATCCTGTTTTTTTAGGATTTTCATCCCGCGCTCCTACATTATACAAAACATCAATTGCCACAATAGGAGTACTCGAATCCGTATGCACAATAACCGTAAGCCCGTTGTCTAAATAAAACTTATCAAATTTTATCATATTTTCTAAAAATTAAAACGTTGATGTTGATTGATAATTTCCTGTTTAGCTGCATTAAACTCTTCCATTATTTCTTTGACAATTTCACCGGCAGGTTTTATTTCGTTAATAAA
>CAZLMS010000206.1:0-4077 GCA_964560645.1 uncultured Flavobacteriales bacterium
GCCAATTTGGTTTTCTCTTAATTGTCAGGATTAATTGGTTGTCTGTCTCGGTCATTTTGTAATTGTCTGTCGTCATTTTCGCCATGCACGCCAACTCGTTTTACCCACCAAAAATATAAAAAATATCCGAAACAGATACGGGATATCCGTATATAATTTATTGATTGATTACGGGTTGTAAGTTCAATAAATTTTTATTGGTCAAGTTAAAATTACAGGATAAATCAAACTTTAAACAACCCTATTTTTAATTATCTTTGAAAAAGAAGTTCTAAACATTTATGAAATTTTCTCAAGTAGTCGGACAAGAAGAAATTAAAGATAAACTGAAAAAAGAAATTACTTCTCGAAAAATTCCGCATGCACAACTTTTTACAGGTAAGGAAGGCACCGGAAAACTTGCCATGGCACTGGCTTTTACGCAATACTTAATGTGTAAAAACAAAACAGACGATTCTTGCGGAAAATGTGCTTCTTGCATTAAAAACCAGCTCCTCTCCCACCCCGATGTGCATTATATTTTTCCGAATAATACAACCGCCAACGTAAAATCAAATCCGCATTCCGAGCTTTTTTTAAAAGAATTTAGAGCGGCAATTACTCAAAATCCGTATCTCAATTTGCAAGACTGGTACAACGAACTGCAGTTAGGCAACAAACAAGGAATCATCAATCAAAACGATAGTGTTGAAATTATTAAAAACCATTCTCTTAAGCCCTACGAAGCCTCCCAAAAAGTATTTGTAATATGGATGGCGGAAAAAATGAACAGCTCCTTTGCCAACAAAATTTTAAAAGTTCTTGAAGAGCCTTCGGAAGATTCCGTTTTTTTGCTCATTGCAGAAGATGCCGAACAACTTTTGCCTACTATTATTTCGAGAGTTCAAACCGTAAATTTTCCTCCGGTCTCTTTAAAATCCATTTCCGAGTTTTTAGTAAAAAAATACGGACTTTCTTCGCAAAAAGCCGAGGAAATATCCGTGCTTTCGGAAGGAAATGTGCGACGTGCCGTTTTATTGGCTACCGACAGTTTTAACAACTCTTTAACCGAATATTTTATTCAGTGGATGCGATTGGTATATGCTTTTAAATTTAAAGATATTATTGATTTGATAGATGACCTCAACAAATTAAATAAAGAGCAGGTTAAAGAATTGTTGCAAACCGGATTAAATATTTTTTCCCAGTGCATCAAAGTAAAATATTTACCTGTAGAAAGTTTACATCTTACTGCGGAGCAAAAAAAGTTTATCGAAAAATTTCACGTGTTTGTGCATGAAGAAAATATAGAAAAAATATTTTCTCTTTTTAATGAAGCTGTTATCGGTGTGGAAAGAAATGCCAACGTCAAAATTTTATTACTGGATTTAAGTATTAAAATGAAATTTTTAATGGCTAAACCGGAAAAAGTTTCATAGTCCTTTTTCCGAAATTTTACCTTCTACGCCTCTTGTTTTGAGATATTCAAATATGTATTGATAGCATTTTTCATTTTTACCCACTAATTCGGGAGGAAATACGCCTTTTTCTTGAAAAATACCTTCGAGAATCATATTAACGGCAGCTGTTGCCGTATATCCCGTAGTTCGAGACATAGACGATGTTTGGGTTTCTTTGCAATATTCATCATACAAATCATAAACCACTTCCACCGGTTTGTTATCGGCGTTTTCGCCTTTTAGAGTTACGCGCATTACGGTAAATTCTTCATCGTTTTCTTTCAGTTTCCATTCATCAAACAATATTTTACATGTAAAATCTACCGGACGCACCGAGGTGTTGTTTATTTTCATCGGTTCCGTACTTAAAAATCCGGATTCTTTCAAAGCCAAAATTTGCTGAATATGACCGGGATATCGAAGTGTTTTTTCTTTCATGTCGGGAATGTGCGACATAGTGTATATAATAGACCGCAACCCGTCGGTATTGAAAGATTCCAACGTGCCTATCTTGTCGAAATAAATATATTCGGCATCCGACATTGCAGGTTTAACAACAATTTGTCCGTTTTCTACATATCTTGCCGGACGCGTGTATTCTTCTATTACGTCTATGGGAGAAAAAGGTGCTTTGTAGTAAAAGGGCCATTTTTTTTCTTTGGGCAATCCGCCTACCAAACATTCAAAAGATTGAATTTTAAATTTGGTATCGTAATATCCTAAAATTAAATTATCTATGCCCGGAGCCACACCGCAATCCACTATTGCGGTAATGTTTTTTTCTTTTGCCAAATAGTCGAGTTCCAATGCATTTTCGGGAAAAAAGGAAATATCCACTACGTTTTTGCCTGCTTCTATAATGGTTTTTAATGTTTTAAACCCTAAAAATCCCGGCACGGCACAAAGCACAATATCGGCAAATTGTATATAACTTTCAAGGGCTTTACGGTCTGTAACATCCAAACGAACAGTTTTTACGGAAGGATTTTTTAATACGATTTTACTCAGATTTTCTTCATTCAAATCGGCGATTTTCACTTGATGATTTTTGGCTAAATCAAGTGCCATTGCAGAACCTACCATTCCGCAACCTATTACTGCAATTTTTGCCATTTTGTTATTTTTTAAGTTGATAAATAGGATATTTAGCTAATCCCATTCGCTGGAAAAAATGCTTGAATGACGTGCTTAACACTCCCAATCCGTATTTTACGCTTCTTCTGAAGTTTATGGATGAAGCTTCTTCAAAATATTTGGTCGGACAAGTTACTTCGGCTATTTCAAAACCGGCATATACAATTTGCGAAAGCATTTGATTATCAAATACAAAATCATCTGAATTGAGTTCGTAATTGATGGTTTCCAAAACGTCTCTGGAAAAAGCGCGATAACCGGTATGGTATTCCGAAAGTTTTTCGTCTATCAAAATGTTTTGCACGAAAGTGAGAAAGCGATTGGCTATGTATTTATACAACGGCATTCCGCCTTTTAAAGCTCCTTTTCCTAAAATTCGGGATGCTAATACCACGGGATATAATTCGTTGGCTATAATGCTCGACATTGCCGGAATTAAAAGCGGGGTATATTGATAATCGGGGTGAAGCATAATAACAATATCTGCTCCTAATTCCAATGCTTTGTTGTAACAAGTTTTTTGATTACCTCCGTATCCTTTGTTTTGCTCGTGTCTGATAACGTGTTTTATTCCTAATCTTTGCGCTTCTTGAAATGTTTCGTCGCTGCTGTGGTCGTCCACTAAAACAACCTCATCTACAATATCAAAATCTATTTCGTTATATGTTTTTTCTAATGTTTTTGCGGCGTTGTATGCCGGCATTACCACCACAACCTTTTTTCCTTTAATCATAAAAAATATGGTTTTAAAACGTGTTGATTTTTTCTAATAATGCATCTTTATATGAAGCACCTATCGGAATAATTTTTTTATTTCCTTCCAACACAATGTTATTTTGTTCTATCATCTTAATTTTATCTATTCTAACCACATAAGAACGATGAACGCGTATAAAATGTTTTTGAGGAAGCTTGCGTTCGATGTCTTTCATGGTTGAATGAATGGTATAGCGGGCATCTGAAGTGTTAATAGTTACATAATCTTTGAGTGCTTCTACAAAATATATGTCTTTGGTGTTTAGTTTTACTTGTCGAGATTTGGATTTTATAAAAATTATTCTGTCGTCTTCATTTTGGTCTTGCTCCGATGCACCGGATTTTACCAATGAATAAAGCAAATCTCTTTCTTCTTTTATTTTTTGTTCTTTTTTGTGTTTATATAAAACCATTTCTATGGAGGTATGTAAATCCACTTCTTTGTATGGTTTTATAATATATCCGTGTGGTTCGGCTTCTTTGGCTTTTGCTATAGTGTCGGTATCGGCGTAAGCTGTTAAAAAAATTACGGGAATATCTTGTTTTTCTTTAATTTCTTTGGCTGCATCTATTCCTGTTTTATCTCCTTTTATCATAATGTCCATTAAAACCAAATCGGGTTTAAGTTCGGTAGCCAACTTTATGGCATCTTCGGCATTATCTGCACTTCCTACGACTTGATAGCCTAATTTATTGAGTGTTTGCTGAATGTCTTTGGATACGATAGATTCGTCTTCTACTACTAAAA
>CAZLMS010000207.1:0-4071 GCA_964560645.1 uncultured Flavobacteriales bacterium
GTATATGTATCATGCAGTAGTAATAACTATGGTCATAAATGCATTTTATTTTCTGGATGTACCATTGACTAATTGGATACTATATCCCATAGTATTTCTCTTAACAATAACGGTTTCTTACTTATCTTACAATTATTTTGAGTTGCCATTTTTAAAAAAGAAATTAAAATATTCATTTGTAAAAAGTGGTGATTTTGCAAAAAAATAAGCAACTCCTATTATGTTTGATATAGAAAAATGGCAAGAAATATTTTCCTCTATTCGCAGCAATAAACTGCGCACTTTTTTAACGGGGTTTTCCGTAGCATGGGGAATATTTATGTTAATGATATTATTAGGCAGCGGAAAAGGATTGGAAAACGGATTTAGAAAAGAATTTGAAGAAGAAGCTACCAATGGCATTTGGATTAGACCGGGGCAAACAAGCATTGCTTACAAAGGGATACAACCCGGAAGGCATTTGGAGTTTACCTTGGAAGATTACGAGTTGTTGAAACGGGAATTGGAACACTACATTGATGTTATTTCGGCCGAATATTATATTTTCGGATGGGGAGGAAGCGCGGTAAACTATAAAAACCTTCAAGGGCAATATTCTTTGCGAGGTATTTTTCCGGAGCATCGTTTGATAGAATTTACCGAAGCTACGGAAGGCAGATTTCTTAATCGTTTGGATATTGAGAACCGAGAGAAAGTTTGTATTATCGGGTCTTCCGTTAAAGAAGAAATGTTTAAAGATGAAAATCCTGTCGGAAAGTATGTTAAAATAGCAGGAGTACCATTTAAAATTGTAGGTGTTTTTAAGGAGGAATTAGGGCAAAACGAAAGAGGAAAAGTTTACGTGCCCCTTACCACTGCTCAGCGAGTGTATTCCGGACATAACAAAATTGACGAAATAGCCTTGGTAACTAAATCTTTTTCGGTAGAAGAAAGTCAAAAAATCGTAAATAAAATCAAGGAGCTTCTTGCAAAGAAGCATCAGTTTGCCTTAGAAGACCCGCGAGCAGTCCATATATACAACAACCTGGAACAATATGAAACTTTCACCACTATTTTTGGAGGAATCAATGCTTTTATTTGGCTTATCGGTATAGGCACTTTAATAGCCGGAGTAATAGGCGTAGGTAACATTATGATGGTAATTGTAAAAGAACGCACCAAAGAAATAGGCATTCGAAAAGCTATTGGAGCAACTCCGGCATCCATTGTAGCGCTGATTATTCAAGAAGCAATCGTAATCACTACTTTTTTCGGCTATGTGGGGTTGGTATTGGGAATTAACCTTATGGAACTGGTAAGCAAAACGGTGCCGCCAAACCAAATTTTCACCAATCCCGATTTAGATTTTAATACCGCTCTTACCGCAACAATTATTTTAATTGTAGCAGGAACATTGGCAGGAATATCACCCGCTTATCAAGCGGCTAAACTAAAACCCATAGAAGCCCTTAGAGACGAATAACATGTTTGATATAGAACGCTGGAAAGAAATATGGTTTGTATTGGCTCAAAATAAAGTAAGAACAATTCTTACCGCATTCGGAGTTTTTTGGGGTATTCTTATGTTAGTGTTAATGATGGGTTCGGGCAACGGTTTAAGAAACGGAGTACAAAGTGAGTTTGGAAACTTTGCCACCAATTCTATTTTTGTATGGGCACAAACCACTTCCAAACCCTACAAAGGCTACAAACCCGGAAGGCATCCGCAGCTTACCAATGAAGATGCCGAAGCTATTCGTCAAAACGTTTCTGAAATTGAATACTTTGCTCCCCGAAACCAGTTGGGAGGTTATAGAGAAGGAAACAATGTAACGCGAAAAAATAAAGCGGGAACTTTTACGGTAACAGGCGATTATCCCGACTATTTTAAAATAGACAAGAAAAAACTAAAATATGGCAGATTGCTTAATAATATAGATATTAGAGAGAACCGGAAGGTGTGTGTAATTGGTCCCCGGGTACGTGAAATTCTTTTCGAACCGGATGAAAACCCTCTCGGAAAATGGATAAAAATACAAGGAGTGTATTTTCAGGTGGTCGGGGAAATAATTGTAGAAGGAGGAATGATGAGCCGGCGCGACCAAGATGCCATTTACACACCTTTCACTACTTTTCAAAATGCTTTTAATTACGGCAATAAAATAAGCTGGTTTGCAATGACGGCAAAACCGCAATACGACGCCGCCGAAGTGGAGAAAAAAGTAAAAGACATATTAAAAGAGAGACATAAAGTAGCCCCCGATGATAACATGGCTTTCGGGTCGTTTAATGCCGGAAAAGAATTTGCAAGAATGAACAGTGCTTTTACGGTAATAGACTGGATTGTGTGGATAGTGGGTGTTTTCACGCTTATAGCAGGAATTGTAGGCATCAGCAATATTATGATTGTGGTGGTAAAAGAACGTACCAAAGAATTTGGAATAAGACGGGCAATTGGAGCAACACCCAAGGATATTGTAACTCAGATAGTATTAGAGTCTATAGTGCTGACCTTAATAGCAGGATATGTAGGACTGGTAGCCGGAGTATATATTCTCGAAACGGTTTCCTATGTCATAGAAACCTTTGGCGGAGATGCCAAGTTTTTTAAAAATCCGCAAATAGATTTCAATGCAGCTGTAAAAGCCCTAATATTGCTTACAATTTCAGGAGCATTTGCAGGACTTTTGCCTGCTGCCAGAGCCGTAAAAATTAAACCCATAGAAGCATTAAGAGAAGAATAAAAATATACGTATGAAAAAGTTTGTTACATTTATAGTAGTAGTGTCTGTGATAGGATTATTTATCTGGACATTGGTATATCTCTTCCGAAAATCGGAAGAAAAACCGGTGATGTATGAATATGAAAAACCTTTTATTACGGATATTGTAAAAAAAACCGTAGCTACAGGTTCGGTGGTTCCCAAAAAAGAAGTTGCCGTTAAGCCCCAAATTTCCGGAATCATAGAAAAGCTCTATGTAGAACCCGGCGATTATGTAAAAAAAGGACAGCTGCTTGCAAAAATCACTATTATTCCCGATATGGCACAGCTCAACAGTGCGGAAAGCCGTTTGGAACAAGCTAAAATTTCGCTTCAAAGAGCCGAATTAGATTACAAAAGATATAAAAAACTGTTTGAAGAACAAGTGGTTTCCGAAGCAGAATTTTTACCGTTTGAAGAGGCATATAAAAAAGCACTCTCGGAGTTGGAAGCGGCTCAAGCCAATTTGGAAATAGTAAAAGAAGGAGCAGCTCGTAAAAAAGGAGAGGTATCAAACACCTTAATTCGCTCCACAGTGGAAGGAATGGTGCTTGAAGTACCTGTAAAAGAAGGCAACTCCGTAATAGAAGCCAATAATTTTAACGAAGGAACGACCATTGCTACCATTGCCGATATGAACAACATGATTTTTGAAGGAAAAGTTGATGAATCGGAGGTTGGTAAAATAAAAGAAGGAATGGACTTGGTTTTAACCATTGGAGCTTTGCCCAATCAAACGTTTGCGGCAAAATTATTTTACATAGCCCCCAAAGGAAAAGACGTGAACGGAGCTGTTCAATTCGACATCAAAGCCAATGTTTTAGTGCCGGATTCGGTGTTTATCAGAGCCGGATACAGCGCCAATGCCGATATAGTATTGGACAAAAAGGAGCAAGTTTTAGCAGTAAAAGAAAGTTTAATAATTACGGAAAACGATTCGGTTTTTGTAGAAAAAGCCGTAGGAGAACAAAAATTTGTCAAAACACCTGTAATAACGGGAATATCCGATGGTATTAACATTGAAATAATAAAAGGAATTACGCTGAACGATTCATTAAAAGGCAGGGAAATATCTATAGAAGAACAAGCCAATCAATCAAAACCTCGGAGGAGACATAAAAAATAGCAGGCTCTACTTATGGCAACATTGCATCTCGGTGTTATTGATTATTTTAGGGCTGAGGTAAGGAATTCCTAAATTCAATCCTCTTAAAATAAAAACTATTCCGATAAAGAAAATAAAAACAGGAATTAACTTTCGAATTTTGCGTCTTACGGATTCACTGATAAACTCGGCGGAATAAAACACGACACTCATAGACAAACTTGT
>CAZLMS010000208.1:0-3997 GCA_964560645.1 uncultured Flavobacteriales bacterium
TGACGCGCTCCCGCAACTGGTTGGTGTGGTAGATACTGTGGTGGTTATGGCGCTTACGGTAATAAAATGTCCTACCACATCTTGGCATGTAGAAGAACTGCCTACGGTATAGGTTACGCTTATATTACCGGATAGCCCGGAAGGATTAAAGGTTGAACCGGAAACTCCTGTTCCGCTCCACGTTCCGGAATTGGAAGTGGCAGAAGCATCAATTAAATTTGTGAGTGTAATATTTCCCTCGTTTTCACAAACAACTGTCGGATTCCATGAAGCATTATGCGGATTGGTGATGGTTATGATTTCACTCGCGCAATCGTTACACCCTACCGTGTTATCCCAACAATAAGTAACTGTGTATAGTCCTGGAGAAAGAAGAGAAGGATTGAGTATGGCAACTCCCGAATCCGTAGGAGTTAAAGCAACTGATCCGGCAGCCGGAAGTATAGACCAACCGGCTATTCCTGCAGGAGAAAAAGGTCCGAAACTTTCACAAGGGTTTCCGCTTGTCATGCTCCCCGAACCTATTGACAACCCAAGATTAGGGTCAACAACTTCCCAAGTTATACCTCCGTTTCCTGCGGGTTCGCATAAATCAAAAGAATAAGATGCGGAAGGAGAAAGAAATTCTTCGGTTAATGTAATTTCGCTATTATTGGGAAAGGGATTAATGGTATAAATAGGTACACCGTTTTCATATAAGGTCAGATTTGAGCCGTCAGCAGTAGCTTGATTATCTGTGGTAAATATAAATTTTAAAGCAGGGGTAATAAAACCGCCGGCTTTGGCACTGTCATTTGCTCTTAAAGCAACTTGAGCATCATTACAATTAAAAGAAGGTGTAATGGAAGTAGTAGAAGAGGATGTAGGTAAATTTGTAACATAAAATCCGGCAGTTACGGTTTTATTTGGAGTAATGGTGATAGAAGCTGTTTGCACCGCACCGCAAAATCCGGAAACAGAAACCGTATATTCCGTGGGAACCGTTACCGTTACCGTTTCTGTTTGTTGACCGGAACCAAACGGACCTCCGGGGTTGGCCTCCCAACTGTACCCAACGGAAGGACCTGAAGTTTGAACAGTCAACTGGGAAGATTGCCCGGGACAAACAGATGTCCCTGCAGAGGAGACAATATCCACCACTTGCACCCCCGATTGGGCAGTAATGGTATAATTACAAATATCACCTGCAAATCCGTCAATTACAATGTAATAGGTTTCTCCGACAGTTAATCCCGTAGCCATTATGGTTTGAGTAGTGCTGGTTTCTAAAAAGTTGGAAACGGCGGAAAAATTTGTGCAAGGAGCAGTAGCAGAAAATATCTGCATTTGCATCCCATTTCCATTTAAACAATATTCTACTTCTACGTCAAGAATGGCGGTAGAAGAGTTTGCTACAAAGGTAATCCAGGAGTTGTTGTCAATTTGTACGGGAGACGTTCCTGTATATCCGGTACCGAAAACTCCCGGAGGAGTTTCATCTATTCCGTACATGTTGCTCGGGTGGTCAATAGTGTATGCAGAGCTTGTTAATCCTCCGTATCCGTTAAAATCACATATTTGAGATGCGTTTGCACAATCGTCGTTCATAGGAGAGGAAACGCAAATTCCGAAGGTGCCTGTTACGTCATTGTTAAATTCCCAGAATCTAATGTAAATTGTTTGTCCGGGAGTTAATCCGGTAATTAAGTTGTGAGGCATAAATGTTCCTAATTCATCATCAGAACAAGCGATTAAGGTAAGAGCACCGCAAGTGCCGGTATAAACAGCCATTGCACCATCGGTAATTTGGTCAGCTACAGTTGAAATCTCCACAATACCGTTGGATGGCACAATTGCAGAAAACCAAATATCGCCTCCATTGTATCCTAAGTTAGGATCTGCTCCGCACGATGTGACGGGAGGCACAGAAGTAGTATTGGTAGCACCGGCATTGGTGAAAAAAGAAGTGTTACAAGAAGGTGTTACTTCCGGTAAAGGAAAAGCAGAGCAAGGCTCGTCATAGGTAGAAGCATCAGGAATTCCATATACGCAAATATAAAAATCATCGGAGCCGGACCCCGCACCGTAATGATAAACCCTGATATAATAGGTATTCCCTACAGTTAACCCTGTGGCAATTAGTTCTTCAGTGCCGTTATTACCGTACAAATCTTGGCATTGAATAGAAGTTAAAGAAGCACAACTACCTGAGAAAAGTTCGATTACGGCATCGTATCCCGAGGTAGGATTTACCTTTACATGCATTTCGGTGCTGTTGGCTGTAAATTGAAACCAAACATCGTCGTCGGAATTACCGCCTCCGCTACATGACAACATGGACATAGAAGCACCTAAGGAAGATGCGCTTTGATAATTACAAGTGCCTAAAGAGGGTGTAATGGTTTGGGCAGTAGAACAAAAATCTCCTTGTCCCCAACTTTTATGACCTAATAAAAGTAAAGGAAAACACAAAATCAATAATCGTCGAATCATTTTTATTTCTTCTTTAAGGATTGAGTTTCCTTATTCACAGAAAGATTTTTCTTTTTATATTCTGCAATATCACAGTGGTTTTCAATTGCCCAGTCTTTTATCTTTTTTAAAATCATATCTTGTTCTTTAAAATCTTTACAAATAGCGGTTACTTTTATCTCATTTCCTGAAACCCATACGTTTTCTACATTCTTCCGGTTGGCATAGAGTGCCGTAATTTCTTCAGATGTGTTTACGGATTTTGTAAGCCGGAAATAAAACTCAAATCTTTGTTCAAGTTTTTGGGAGAAAGCCGTAAAATGGATTGCAATTAAAATAAGCAAGCCTATTTGTTTTTTCATAAACGAATATTTTTAAAATCATTCTAAATAATAAGTTGAATTTAATTAAAGATGTGATTTCACCATTATATTTGCACAAAAATACAAAAAATGAGTAAGAGCGCATTATTAAAATCTTCATTGGCAAAAAAGTATTGGATGTCTTTAACCGGACTGTTTTTGTGTTTATTCCTTGTAGGACACTTAGCCGGAAACATGCAGTTGTTAATAGCGCCTGAAAACGGAGCCCGGGATGCATTCAACGAGTATGCTTATTTTATGACTCACAATCCGGGAATTAAGATTTTAAGTTATCTTACTTATTTCAGTATTTTGTTTCATGCAATTGACGGGATAGCTCTTGCCATTCAAAACAGAAAAGCCCGCCCCGAAAAATATGCTTACAACAATCCAGCTGCCAATTCCACGTGGGCATCTCGTCAAATGGCGTTGTTGGGAAGTATTATTTTAGTGTTTATTATTCTGCATCTTAATGACTTTTGGGCTAAAATGCATTTTGGAAATTTGGAAATTTACGACACGCCAAACATCAAAGGAGTAAAAGATTTATATGCACTATGTCGTCATGAATTTGTGGAAGAAGGTGTGTTACATGCGGTAGTATATACTATTGCCATGGTTGTGTTAGGATTTCATCTTTCTCACGGGTTTCAATCTGCTTTTCAAACATTAGGGTTAAACCACAAAAAATATACACCGATTATTAAAAAAACAGGCACGTTGTTTAGTATATTGGTTCCTTTATTATTTGCATTAATCCCTTGGTTAATGCACTTTGAAATTTATTTATTTTAAGTTCGACAAGATAAAACTGATATAAAAATGGCTCAACTCGATGCAAAAATTCCGGCAGGACCGTTAAAAGATAAATGGACTAATCATAAAGACCATATCAGACTGGTAAGTCCTGCCAACAAAAGATTGATAGATATTATTGTAGTAGGTTCCGGATTGGCAGGTGCATCAGCATCGGCATCTTTGGCAGAATTGGGCTATAATGTTAAAACATTTTGTTTTCAAGATTCTCCCAGAAGAGCCCACTCCATAGCAGCCCAAGGAGGTATAAATGCAGCCAAAAATTATCAAAACGACGGAGATAGTGTTTACAGATTATTTTATGACACTATTAAAGGAGGAGATTACCGCTCCAGAGAGGCAAATGTGTACAGATTAGCCGAAGTTTC
>CAZLMS010000209.1:0-3963 GCA_964560645.1 uncultured Flavobacteriales bacterium
GTACATTACGCTTACTCCTCCCAAAAAAGTGAGTAAAAACATTAAAAACATGCAGTTTGAATACACCGACTTCGGAAAGCTGGAACAAAATGAAAAATAAAAATTTGAAAATTATATATTTCGGCACTCCTGATTTTGCCGTAGCACCGCTAAAAAAATTGATAGAAGCAGGAAAAAACGTGATAGCCGTGGTTACCGCTCCCGATAAGCCGGCAGGTAGGGGACATAAATTGCAAAGCCCTCCCGTAAAACAATTTGCAGAATCTCATCAAATTCCCGTTTTACAACCCCGAAATTTAAAATCCGAGGCGTTTTTAAAAGAGTTGCAAAGTTTTGATGCGGATTTATTTATTGTGGTTGCATTCAGAATGTTGCCCGAACAAGTTTGGAACATGCCTCCGCTGGGAACTTTTAATTTGCACGCCAGCTTGTTGCCGCAATATAGAGGGGCGGCTCCTATCAATTGGGCTGTAATTAACGGAGAAACTCAAACAGGTGTTACCACTTTTTTTATTCAACACGATATAGATACCGGAAACATTATTTTGCAAAAGGAAGTGCCGATATCTCCTTCCGAAACCGCCGGAGAATTGCATGATAAACTTATGAAAGCAGGAGCTGACTTGGTATTGGAAACCGTCAATAAAATTGAAAACGGAAATGTAGAAACCATTCCGCAAAGCCAACTTATTAAACCTGGTGAAACACTAAAAACAGCACCCAAGATTTTTAAACCCGATTGTCGAATAAACTGGAATAATACCGTAGAAAATATTTACAATTTTATCCGAGGATTAGCCCCATATCCTGCGGCTTATACGGAAATAGAAATAGCCGGAGAAAGATATCCGCTAAAGATATTCAAAGTAGAAAAAGAACCGGAAAACCACAATGAAACTCCCGGAACTTTAATTACGGATTTTAAAAAATCTATTAAAATTGCAGCAACAAACGGCTTTATTGAATTGAAAGAAATTCAGCCGCAGGGGAAAAGAAAGCAAACCGTAAAAGAATTTTTAAACGGAATTCAAAACAAAATAAAAACTCGTCAGTCATGAAAAAAACAGGATTTTTACTCGGCATGTTTTTTATGATATGTCAAATTTCTTTTGCTCAAGAAAAACCGGCAATCAATTTAACTAACCTTGATACATTAAGCCCGGCTGAAAACTATGAAAATATTTACATAAAAAAAATGGCTAATTCTCCCAATTCCACATCATTTGTAATATGGATAAAAAAAGGAGTAAAACTGCATAAACACCGCTTGCATACGGAAACCCTATATGTGTTGGAAGGTGAGGGGGAAATGACTGTAGGACCGAAAACTTTTAAAATAAAAAAAGGAGATTTTTTTACCGTTCCGAGAGACACACCGCATAAGGTAGCAGTTACTTCTAAAGTTCCTTTAAAAGTAATTTCCATACAAGCACCGAAGTTTATGGGTAAAGACAGAATTATGTTGGAATAAAAAAACGGGAGTTGAATTTTCAACTCCCGTTTTTCCAAGCTATGAAAAAAGTATAAAAAAATTACAACTGAGGTTCCACTACATCACCGTCCCATGCCATCATTCCTCCCAATAGGTTTACACATGTGTAGCCGTTTTGTGCCATAGCACCACATGCGGAGCTGCTTCTGCCACCGCTTCGGCAATATACATAATAGGTTTTGGATTTATCCAACTCGTTTATTTTTTCCATAAAATCGGGCGACATTAAATTGATTAGCAACGCGCCGGGAATTACGCCTTCTGCCCATTCTTCGGGTGTTCTTACATCAATAATCACGGCGTTTTCATCGTTTTTAATGCGCTCTCTAAATTCGGGGCTTGTTAAGTTTTCAAACATTTCTTTTAGTTTTTAAGGGTTAATAATTTGGTTGTTACAATGTACTCGGACAAACATATTCCGTTACGGGAATATCGTTTTTTTTGATAGCGTCGAAACCTCCAGCAATGTCAATTACATTGTGGTAACCTCTGCTTTTGAGAATAGAGCAGGTTATCATGGAACGATACCCGCCGGCACAATGCACGTAATAGGTTTCGTTTTTGTCTAATTTGTCAATCCAGTTGTTGATATAATCCAAAGGATAGTTTTCCACATTTTTTATATGCTCGGATTGATATTCGGTAGGTTTTCTTACATCCAATACATTAGATGCAATGTTTTCGGTTTTAAATATTTGAGCAAATTCTTCGGCGGGAATGGAACGAACCCAATCGGTTTCTTTACCGGCTTTTTTCCATGCTTCCAAGCCTCCCTCCAAATATCCCAATGTGTTATCGTAACCTACGCGGGAAAGACGGGTTACCGTTTCTTGTTCTCTGCCTTCGGGAGCAATGAATATAATCGGTTGGTTTAAATCGGGAATTAAAGCCCCTACCCAAGGAGCAAACTGTCCGTCCAACCCGATGTTGATGGAGTTGGGAATATGTTCCTTTGCAAATTCTTGCGGACTTCTCACATCTAAAACCAAAGCACCTTCATGATTTGCCATGGCTTCAAAAGTATCGGGGTCTAAAGCCACAGCACCTTTTTTCATTA
This sequence comes from uncultured Flavobacteriales bacterium, assembly GCA_964560645.1. Classification (GTDB taxonomy): domain Bacteria; phylum Bacteroidota; class Bacteroidia; order Flavobacteriales_G; family NORP312; genus CAZLMS01. The sequence continues at coordinate 2,550 of CAZLMS010000209.1, forward strand.
CATCATCAAATGATTTCCCCGGACCCTTTTTGTTTAACATGGCATTTTTGGCAAAGTATTGGGGAGGAGGCAATAAGCCTTCTGTTACTTCTTTAATAAAATCTTCTTTGGAGCGTGCTCTTAAAGCATAATTTACTTCTTTTTGATGTCCTAAAGTGTCGAAGGTTTCTTTACCGATGTTTTTTCCGCAAGCAGAGCCGGCGCCATGCCCCGGATAGATAATAATATCGTCGGGAAATTTCAAAATTTTGTTGTGCAGAGAGTCGTAGAGATGTCCTGCCAAATCTTCTTTAGTTAAATCGGATTTTACGGCTAAATCAGGACGACCTACATCTCCTATAAATAAAGTATCGCCGGTAAATAACGCCACTTCTTTTCCGTTTTCGTCTTTTAACAAATAGGTGGTGGACTCCATGGTGTGTCCCGGAGTGTGGATAGCCGTAATTGTTACGTTTCCGATTTTAAATTCTTCGCCGTCTTTTGCAATATAGGCGTCGTATTCGGGTTGAGCGGTAGGTCCGAACACAATGGTTGCTCCGGTTTTTTTAGCCAAATCCACATGCCCGGAAACAAAATCCGCATGAAAATGTGTTTCAAAAATATACTTTAATTTTGCATTGTTGTCTTTTAGTTTTTTAAGGTAAGGTTCCGGCTCTCTTAACGGGTCGATAATGGCAGCCTCACCGTTGGATTCTATGTAATAAGCGGCTTCTGCCAAACATCCTGTGTATAATTGTTCTACTTTCATAATTTTTGTTTTTTAGTTTTCAAATACAAAAGTATAATAAAAAACAGCATTGCTGGGTGACTTTAATCACTTCTTTAATGTGAATGAGGTTACAATTCGCAATATGCGGGAAGGAAGATTCAAACAAAACAAAAAAGCCGCCTTAAAATAAAGACGGCTTTCTTATGGGGGAATGTACCAAAAAACAAAGTTTACCGGTCCGATTTAATCATTTTTTTAGAATCAATAAGTTTTCCGTCAGCCATTAAAGAATAGGTATAAATTCCCGATGATAAATTTTCTCCGTAAACCTGTAATTTCCCGTAACCTCGTTCATTTATCTCCAAAGATTTGATAACTATCCCGTTGCTGTTGTAAAACAACATTTTGGCTTCGCTTATTTCCTCGGGAATATAGAAAGTAATTACCGTGTTTTCGGCAAAAGGATTAGGTGTATTTTGATCCAATATTATTGCCGGCATATCGGAAAGCTCCACTATTTTTTGAAACCCGGCTTGACGGTGATTTCCATTACCGTTATCTTCATCGTCGTCATCATCAGTATTACCGTTTTTTTCATAATCCATAATTTTTTACCTTAAAAGCGTAACCGTTCCTCTATATGTTTGCGAAGCGGTTTGCAGAATATAAAAATACACACCCTCACTGCACGGTTGTCCTGTAAAA
>CAZLMS010000210.1:0-3943 GCA_964560645.1 uncultured Flavobacteriales bacterium
AGGCACCACGCCAAACATAGCACCGCCGTCTAATTTAAAATATCCGGTGTTTACAGTATATAGTTTCATAAAATTATTTCTTTTTAAATTGTTGAATAAAATTTTTGGTAAAGTCTGATAGTACTAATTTTCCACTCATTGCAGCTCTTTCCGAAAGCAGTTCGTCCCAATTTTCGGTTCCTTGCCAAAAAACTTGTTTTAGCATCTTCATTGCTTCGGGATTAGATTGGGCGAGTTTTCCTGCTAATTCGTTTACGGCATTATCCAATTCTTCCGTAGTGTCGTAAACTTCTGCATACAAGCCTTTTTGTTTAGCCCATTTGGCCGAAAACCATTCTGTGGCATTAATTGCCATTTGGCTCATGGCTGAAATTCCAATTTTCCTTTCTACAGCGGGACCTACCACAAAAGGACCGATTCCTACGGCTAATTCGCTTAATTTTACCGAAGCATATTTGGTTGCCAAACAATAATCTACGGCACTTGCCATTCCCACACCGCCGCCAACGGCTTTTCCCTGCACGCGTCCGATAATAAACTTGGGGCATTTCCGGGCAGCATTGATTACATTGGCAAATCCGCTGAAGAATTTTTTTCCTGTTTCAAAGTCTTGAATACTTATAAGCTCATCAAAACTGGCTCCGGCACAAAAAGCGCGTTCGCCGGCAGATTTTAAAATGATAACTTTTACGGAATGGTCATTACCAAGTTGTGTAATAGTATCGGCTAATCCGGCTAAAATTTTTCCGGGAAGGGAATTACTGAGCGGATGAAAAAATTCAACGGTTGCAATTCCGGATTCATCAATTTGGTGTTTTACGTAACCTTGTTTTACAGCTTCGTTTGTTTCCATAATTTTGAATAAGTTTTTTATGAGCAGTAAAAATACAGTGTTTTTACAAATCTTAAACAATCTTTTATTCACAATGTTTTTGAAATATAATTTATATTATGTTAAATAAAAAAAGGATGGAAATTTATCCCTTATACTCTTTTTTAGGATTGACTTCTTATTCCTGAATATAAAGAACCAAACCTTTGAGGTATGCTCCTTCTTTATGATATATGTTCACGGGATGGTCTGCCGGTTGCGATAAGTGATGCAATACTTTAATATTTCGACCGGTTTCCATAGCTGCTGATACTATAGTGTTGTAAAATAAATTTTTATCTACTACTTGCGAGCAAGAAAATGTGAAGAGCATGCTTCCGGGTTTCATTTTTGATAATGCCAATGCATTGAGTCTCTTATAGCCTTGCACCGCATTGTGTTTCTTTTTTAAATTTTTAGCAAATGCCGGCGGGTCTAAAACTACAATATCATATTGAGAAATATCTTGATTTTTGAGATATTTCAATACATCTGCTATATGAGATTGATGGTTGGAGAAATTATTTAACATAATATTTTCCTCAGTGGTTTTAACGGCAGATTCCGATATATCTACGGAGTCTACCCATTTTGCGCCGTGTTTTAATGCAGCCAAGCTAAATCCGCCCGTATAACAAAAAGCATTTAAAACTTTTTTGTCTTTTGCATATTTTCCAAGAAGTTGACGATTGTCTCGTTGGTCTATAAAAAATCCGGTTTTTTGACCTCCCTCCCAATCCACTTTATATAAAACTTGATTTTCCATGCAAATATTGTCAGGCGATTTTCTTTTAAAAAGGTAGCGATTTTGAATGTTCGGGTTATGTAAGGCTTCACTGCTTTTATCATATATAGCATCTATTTTGTTTTCATACACTTTTAAAATAGCTTCGGCAATATCTTCTGCAAATCGGTGAATTCCTGTATGATGACATTGAATTACTGCGGTTTTGTGATATATATCAATTATTAATCCCGAGATTCCATCACCTTCTCCGAAAAAAAGCCTGTAAATATTAGTGTTGGGATTGTTTGCTAAACCTAAAATTTTTCTTAATTGATACGCGGCCTGTATTTTAGAATACCAAAAATCAAAATTAACAGGTTCGTTGGTAAATGAAATGATTCTAACGGCAATGCTTCCTTTTCCATAAAATCCTTTAGCTAAAAAATTATTTCGAGCATCTGTTACTTCTACTAAATCACCTTCTATTAGAGGCGTAGAAAATTCTATTTTGTATATGGCTCCGGAAAAAACCCACGGATGTTTTCGCAAAACAGACTTTTCTTTCCCTCTTTTTAATATGATTTTTTTCATGTTTTTTCATGTTTTAATACTCGTGACTCCAAAAGCGATATGGCAAAGATGCATCTTCACCGGCATACTCCACTCCTATTCTTTTTCCCGTTTGTATTTTTCCGGGTTTTATTCCCCTATCTTCCAGCCATATAACATTTCCGGTTAATGGAATATTGTTTAAGCGAGTGGTAATTCCTAACCCTTGGCTTACTTTTCCGGGGCCAATTAACAGTTTTTTATTGTTTTTGGAAGCATTTCGTCGTTTGAGAATAATATCTAATCCGTCAAGAGGCTCTACGGCTCTTATTAGAACGGCATGAGGAATACCTTTTTTATTTGTAACGATGTTAAACAGATGATGAATACCATAACATAAATAGACGTAGCTCACGCCGCCTTCTTCATACATTGTTTTGGTGCGTTCTGTAAACCGTCCTCCGTAGGCATGACTGGCTTTGTCTTCCACTCCGGCATAAGCTTCGGTTTCGGTAATTATTCCGGAAGTGTATTCGCCGTTTATATTAGTGCATAGAACCTTCCCTAACAAATCTTTGCTTAAATAAACCACGTCAGGATGCAAAAAATAATCTTTAGGTAGTTTGTTGTTCATTTTTAGCAAAATTGACAAGATGAATAATATTTTTTTCATCTTTTAAAATGATTTCTTCAGCAAGCAGATTACGGATACCGGTTAAGACCTTGTCGTGTTCCAATTCTGAAAATTCTTTTAAAAGCATGTCTAACGGTATTTGAATGGTTTTCTGTAAAATGTTTAATATTCGCTGTTCGATGTTCAATTTTTTATTTTGATAACACACGTCGCATTGCCCGCAATTTTTAGCGTCATATTCTCCAAAATAACTTAAGAGAATGCGGCTTCGGCAAATATGATTGGACGAAGCATAAAACAGCATCGCTTGCATCTTGTCTTTAATAATCTTTTTTCGCTCTTCAAATTCCCGGCGATTGATATAAAAATTTTGTTTCGGAATAATTTCGGAAGTAAAGATAATTTCAGGGTTTTGATGTTGGGGTTTGTAAAAAATCAAGTTTTTTTTACTTAATAATACCAGTTGTTTTTTTAATTCTTCTTCGGTAATTTGTAAACGGTTAGCTAAAGTTTTTTCCGAAATAGAAACGGGTTCTTCAAATAGTCCTGTATAACTTCTTAACAGTGTTTTGATTAGATTTTCATATTGCGGATTGGTTTCATAAAAATCGCCAATGGCTCGGCGGTTTGCTTTTATCATTATTTCCGAAGGATGATAATCATTGTCTATAAATTGGATATATCCTTCTTTTTCGAGTACTTCCAGTATTTTTTTTAATTTTTGAAGCGGAATTTTAAAATTAGCGCAAAAGTCGTATATTTTAAATTGAAAAGGGTGATGTATCGAATCGCCCACGGTAAGTTTGAAAAAACGGGCTAAGTTGTAATATGTTTCTTTGATTTCTTCGTAAGTAGGATATGTTTTTTCAAATTTTTCGAGATATTTCTTTTTTATACTGTTTGAATACAGCATAATGGCGTAGGCTTTTTTTTCATCTCGTCCTCCCCTGCCCGCTTCCTGAAAATAAGATTCGAGTGAATCGGGCAAGTCCAAATGTAATACTATACGCACATCGGGTTTGTCTATTCCCATTCCGAAAGCGTTGGTGGCTACCATTATGCGCGTTTTGTCGTTAATCCAGTCGGCTTGCTTTTTTTCTCGCATTTCGGAAGATAATCCCGCATGATAAAAATCGGCGGAAATACGATTAGATTTAAGAAA
>CAZLMS010000211.1:0-1524 GCA_964560645.1 uncultured Flavobacteriales bacterium
ATATTGATTTTTATGTTTGCTTGAAAACAATCACATTAGGGCAAATTCACAACAAGATTCTCCCATCGAATGTCCCAAATGTCATTCGAAAGACGTAAAATTTAAAGATACTACTGGCGAAACCCTGTATAGTTCGGCATTTGAACTCTTAACAGGAAGTAAAACGCTTTCGGCAGAAATAAAAGAACGTCGAGGTATGCTGGAAGTAATTTGTAATTCTTGCGGCAACGAATTTGAATACGACCCGCAAAAATTGCTTAAATATCATAAGCAACAAGGAACAGCACCCGGCGGAAAAACTACCAAAATTGTTTTGTTTGTAGTGTTCGGATTACTGGTAATATTAGGAATAGTCATCTTCGCTTTGGTAAAAAGTCAAGGCGGCAATTTTCAAATGCCTAAATAGTAGCTGCAAATGAAAAAAGCATTGGAAAACCTTATACCTTTTGCCGTGGGAGCCGTATTAGTGGCAGGAGTTATATTTTTATTGCGTTGGAGTTTTAAAAAAGAAGCCGACAAAGCCATTAAAACCATCCAAACAACACCGCTTTATTCAGATACGGCTCAAATAGGCAGAACCTATAAATTTATCGGAAAAATAAACGCATCCTCTCCCGTTGAATTGCCCGGCAAAAGAGAAAAAGTTGTATGGGGATATTTTAGCTTAACTGCCTTATACGGAAATTTTGACGGATTAGCAACACAGAACGTATATTGCTATGCTGAAGCCGGCAAAGATATTTTTCTAAAAACCGGCACAGGAAAAAAACTGCCTATTTATTTTGGCGAACCTGTATCTTTTAACAAAGGCTGTTCGGATGAAGTATATAATGAAACCAAAATATATTTACCTGTTGCCGAAACTATTCTCTCCGATAAACAACCCGAAGAAGTAGAATATACGGTTACAAATGACGACCCTACCACCATGCGTAGAGACTACAAAGTACGTTACGGCAACGATGAATTTACGTTTTATCACGAACAAATTAAACTAAAAGACGAAGGCGTTGAAATAATAAAAAAATATATTTTACCCGATTCGGATGTAGTAATTATCGGAACATTAACGGAAGAGGGAATTAAAGGTACGCCGGAAAATCCCGTAAAGATATATGTAGGTACGGAAGAAGAAGTTTTAGCGAAACTGAAAGAAAAATCCGAAAAAATGGTAGCACATTAGCTAACCATTTCTCAAAAAATCACGTTAAAGCTGCTATATGGCAGCTTTTTTTATTTTTACACCCGTGAAAAATTATATTCTCAAATTAACTTTAGTGCTGAGTTTGTGCATTTTTGTTCTTCCGAATGCTTTTTGTCAAAACCAAAACGAAAATGCTCCCCGCAAAAAATCTCCGCAAGAAATAGCTTATGAATACTACACCAACGGAAATTTACTCACCAAACAAAAAAAATATGACGATGCCATCAATTCATATTTAGAAGCATTGAAAATTAACGAAAACTATGTGGAAGCCATTTTCGGAATTGCCCAAGCCAAGTTTTTAAAAATCGATTTGGAAT
>CAZLMS010000211.1:1534-3934 GCA_964560645.1 uncultured Flavobacteriales bacterium
ACTTATTAAAGACCACGAAACCAAAGCCAATATCAAAAAAATACTCAATGAAAACAATGCCGCCAAAATAGAACTTGACGAAGCTAACCGTTTAAAAACCATCTTAGCCGAAGCCTATTATCAACGAGGTAATCTTAAAGCGTTTTTAGAAGACAAATCGGGAGGTTGTCAAGACATCCGCAAAGCCAAAGAACTTGGATATTTAAAAATTCATGAAGCGCTGAAAAATATTTGCGGCGAAGAATAACAACATGGCTGCTTTTGTTTTCAAAAAATCGTTAGATTTGAATAAAAATTTAGCTGCCGGCTTATGAACGTTAAAGAATATATGCCCGACAAAACTTTATCCGAAGTAAAACAAATATTTTCCGATTACTTGGAAAAACACGGCCATCGAAAAACGCAGGAAAGATTTGCTATTTTGGAAGAAATATACCTTAACAAAGGGCATTTCGATGTAGAACATTTATACTCTTTAATGAAAGAAAAAAAATACAGAGTAAGCCGAGCCACTTTGTATAACACTATTGATTTATTATTAGCCTGTAACTTAATAAGAAAACATCAGTTCGGGAAAAACCTCTCTCAGTATGAAAGAGCTTACGGAACCCGTCAGCACGACCATGTAATTTGCACCATGTGCCATCAGGTGATGGAGTTTTGTGACCCTCGCATTCAACAAATTAAAAACTCGGTTGCCGAAGCCCTCGGTTTTGAAATATATCATCATTCACTTAACCTATATGGTCTTTGCCCGTCTTGTCAGCAAATTAAAAAGAAGAAAAATGGAACAGAATCTCACGTATAAAAAAGAACCATTGACCGGTAATACAATGATGATACGTTTAAAAGGTAAAATTCTTGAAAAATCGTATGCCGAAGGTTTAATTTCCGAAATAGAACAAACCTTGCATCAACATACCAATTTTATTTTTGATTTGGAAAAGTTGGAAATGATAAACAGCTCCGGTCTTAATGTGTTTATTTCATTGCTTACAAAAATTAGAAACAACGGCGGAGACTTGGCGTTAATTCATCTTTCCAAGCCCATTCAGCAACTCATTTTGGTTACCAAATTACATTCTATTTTTCCTATTTTCGATTCTGAAAAAGAGGCTTTAAGTTACTTTAACAAGAATCATGTAAACAGTTAGCAAACTGATTGTTGAGGAAAATAACTCTATATATTTCAGGGCTTTTTATTTTATCTTCATGCAGCTCGGTATTTAGAGCCAATATGGTGAATGTTCCTTATTTTGAAAAACCGAGAGAAATACAAATTTCTACCATCACGGGAACCGGAGGAAACGAATTTCAAATAAACTTTAATCCCGTAAATCATTTGGCAATTTTAACAACGGGAATTTACGACAACTCCAAAGCCCGCGTGATGGATACACTTAATAATATTAAATCTGCGAAAAACAATTATGAACACTATTACATAGAAGGCGGACTCGGGTATTATTTTAACATAGGCAAAAAAGGACAGGCAATGTATGCCATGGGAATTGGAAGAGGAATGGTAAACACCACCGACCGGACATGGACATATCCCACTATGATTAGGGTAAATGCCGAAACGCAAACCGTTTATATTCAACCGTCTTATTCTCTTAAGTTGGATTACGGTGAAATAGGATTTGCCTCAAAAGTATTTATGATTAACTACTTTAAAGTAACCGACGAAGCCGGTAATGTCTATCAATCTTCCGATTTCGACATTTATCTTATTCCGGGAATAAATTACAAAATAGGAAACGGCGAATTTAAATTTCAAATACAAGCCGGATATGCTTTTCCTATCAGAAAATCTTTAAATTACGACTACAACCCGTGGATGTTTTCGGTAGGTTTTCACGTAAATATTACACGATACGGTTCCGATAATAACGGGTGGGAAGAGTGATTAAAATTATTGTTACACTCTCACCCCAATCATTGTAACATCGTCGGTTTGTTCGCCTTCGCCTTTCCATTCTTCAAATGTGCGGAGCAGGATTTGATATTGTTCCCGCATGCTTTTGTTTTGGTGGGAAAGTAGAATGGTTTTAATGCTTTTCGCTTTAAATTTTTTGCCTTTCGGTCCGCCGAACTGGTCTTGGAAGCCGTCGGAAAACACGTAAATGCCGTCGCCTTCGCGGAGTTGTATGTCATGTGTGGTAAACGGCTTGGCGTGGGAATGCACCCCGATGGGTTGCTTGTCGGGTTTGATTTCGTGCAGGTAGTATGCACTCTCGGGGATTTGCAAGGTGCGGTATTCCGACTCGGTTTGCAGGTTGTCGTGCTTGGAGGTAATCCACAAGCCGTTATTGGCTCCGCTCCACTGCAAGCGGCGGCTTGCCTTGTGCAACCGGCAGAGGGAAATATCCATTCCGTCTTTCACCTCATCGGAGCTTT
>CAZLMS010000212.1:0-3913 GCA_964560645.1 uncultured Flavobacteriales bacterium
AGTTTAATGACTATATGGCAACGCTTCAAAAAGTTCCGCAAGTGGGAACGTTGCCGGATCCTGCCATTGCTTTCGGTTATTTCATTCTTACCCCCGAAACCAGAGTAGGACCGCAAAGATTTTCCTTATCACTCATGCAAAAATTGCCTTGGTTCGGACTTTTGCAAACTCAAGAAGACGCTATTTCACAGTTAGCAAAGGCAAAGTATGCAATGTTTGAACAAGCCAAATCGCAATTGTTTTACGAAGTTAGAGAAAGTTATTACCGCTTGTATTTTATCAAACGGTCAAAAGAAATTTTAGCGGAAAATGTACATCTACTAAGTATTTTAAAAAATTATGCGTTGGTAAAAATCGAATCGGGACAAGTCTCTCTGGCAGATGTTTATCGGTTAGAAATGGAAATTAACGAGTTAGACAACCAATTAAGTTTGCTAAATGACAGGGAGAACGATTTGGCAGTTCAATTCCGAGAACTCTTGAATCAAACGGTAACCCTTGAAATACCTGACAGTTTACTGCCCGAACAACCTTTTGATTTTACATCATGGATTGACAGCATCAAAGTCCATTTTCCAATGGTTCGTTATTATACGGAAAAAGCAGCCTATTTTCTTATGCAACAAAAAGTTGCCGAAAAAAAAGGAATGCCGGGCATAACGCTCGGAATAAGCTACATTAACGTGGGGAAAACCGATAACCCAATGTTGGATGCCTCTGAAAACGGGAAAGATATTTTCATGTTTCCTTCGGTGAGCATTCGGTTGCCGGTGTATCGTAAAAAATATACCGCAATGGTAGAAGAAGCCAAACTGATGGAAGCATCCCAAAGTTTTGCAAAAGAAGAACAGATAAACCGCTTGGAAATTTTGTTTGAAAAATTTACCACCGACTACGAGGATGCTTCAAGGCGGGTTGTTTTGTACAAAAAGCAAAAACTATTGGCAAGAAAAACCTTGGACATTCTTACCGAATCTTATGCTACTGCCACCAAAGGCTTTGATGAAGTGCTTGCCATAGAGCGGCAATTACTGAAATATCAACTGGAATATGAAAAAGCTATTGTTGACCAAAAAATTGCTTGGGCATTTTTACAATATTTAAACGGAAATTAAAAATGAATACGATGAAAAAATCATGGAACAACCAATACGTTAAAGCTGCTGCTTTCATTATAGCGGGCTTACTAATCGGGTGGTTTATAAATCCGTCTGTTAAAGAAAAACAACAAACCACGGAAAGTAAAGAACAGGAAAAAAGTCAAATTTGGACTTGCTCCATGCACCCGCAAATACGCCAGGACAAACCCGGAAAGTGCCCGATTTGCGGCATGGATTTAATCCCTTTGAAATTGGCTCAAAAAGAAATGTCTGCAGGTGAAAATCATGTGGCCCCGTCAGCTATACAAATGAGTGAAGACGTGATGAAATTGGCGGAAATTCAAACGGAAAAAGTCAAAAAAATCATTCCGAAAAAATCTTTTTATCTGTATGGCGATATTCAACCCGACGAGACCAAGTTGTTTACCCAAACCGCCCATTTTCCCGGCAGGATTGAAAAGTTGTTTGTGAATTTTACAGGAGAAAAGGTGAGCAAGGGACAAAAATTAGCGTTAATTTATTCTCCTCCGTTAATCACTGCACAAAAAGAACTGTTGGAAGCTGTCAAAACCAAAGACGAATATCCGGCTTTGTATCAGGCAGCAAGAAATAAATTGAAGCTCTGGAAATTACGCGATGAACAAATCGAAGCGATTGAAAAAAGCGGAAAGGTACATGAAAACATCGAATTATTAGCCGATTATGATGGCTATGTATGGAAACGTTTTGTAGAAACCGGCGACCATTTGAAAGAAGGCGGTGAAATGTTTTTAATAGCAGATATATCCAATGTTTGGGCAATAGCGGAAGCTTATGGAAAAGACCTTCCGTTTCTCTCCCTCGGCGACGAATTTAATTTTTCGTCGGAATCTGTACCCGGTCAAAAATTCAAAGGAAAAGTTACCTACATTAACCCGTTTGTAGATGAAAAGAAACGAATAGCCGAGGTTCGAATAGACATACCGAATCCGCAAAAAAAATTGTTGCCGGGCATGTATGTCAGTGCTTTGGTAGAAGCAAAAACCAAATACAAATCCCCGCAAATCGTTGTGCCAAAATCAGCTGTATTGTGGACAGGCAAACGTTCCATTGTTTACGTAAAAGACACTACTCTGAAACATCCGACTTTTTATTTACGTGAAATTGAACTGGGTGAAAACCTTGGCGAGTATTACATTGTAAAATCGGGCTTGCAAGAGGGGGAAGAAATAGCTGTACATGGCGTATTCCGTATAGATGCGGCTGCTCAACTTTCCGGAAAAAAGAGCATGATGAATCCCGAAGGTGGGAAAATGCCGGCAGGACATCATCATGGGGCAGGTTTAAAATCGGAGGGGCATGGAGAAAACCAACCGAAAGACTAATCAAAATGTAACCTCTTACATAAATTTCTATTTTTTATGTCTTTTGATAATCTTGTTTTTGGAAGTTTTAACAAAAGAAGTGCGCCATGAGTGCCGTGTAATTACGGTATTTCCTATATTTGAGAGGAAAAAGTAAAACTAAATGAGCAGATATAGTGTAATTAAGGCAACAGGATGTTATATCCCCGAGGTGGTGGTGAAAAATGAAGATTTTTTGACCAATAAATTTTTTGAGAAAGACGGAACATTGGTTAATAAACCCAATGAGGAAATAATAAAAAAATTTGAAGATATAACAACCATTCAAGAAAGGCGCTATGCTCCCGATAACCTTCTTACTTCGGATATAGCCACTCTTGCAGCCGAAAATGCACTACGTTCATCGAAAATCGATCCCGAAACGCTCGATTATATCATAGTTGCCCATAATTTCGGAGATGTAAGAGCGGATAACAAACAAGTGGATATAGTGCCTGCACTGGCGGCAAGAGTAAAATATAACCTTAAAATACAAAATCCTTATTGTGTAGCGTATGATGTTATTTTCGGTTGTCCCGGATGGTTGCAAGGTGTTATTCAGGCAGATTATTACATACGTTCCGGACAGGCTGAAAAAGTAATGGTTATCGGAGCGGAAATTTTGTCGAGAGTTACCGATCCTCATGACAGAGACACTATGTTGTATGCCGACGGAGCCGGTGCGGTTATTTTGGAGGCTGTAGAAAGCGAAGAACCGGTTGGAATTATTAAACATAAAACGCGGTCAGATACTTATCAGTATTCTAAAATGCTGCTGATGGATAAATCATACAATCCCGAGGCAGCCACATTAACCGATTTTTTTCTTAAAATGAACGGCAGGCGATTATATCAATATGCATTATCGAATGTTCCCGACGCCGTAAAATCGTGTATGGATGAAGCGGGTGTTTCTATTACGGAAGTAAAGAAATTTTTAATCCATCAGGCAAACGGTAAAATGGACGATGCTATATTGCAACGAATATATAAGCTGTATAACATTACGGATATTCCCGAAAACATAATGCCTATGACAGTTCAAAAATACGGGAATTCATCGGTAGCCACGTTGCCTACATTATTGGATTTAATTCTAAAAAAACAACTTCCGCCGCATGAAATCCGTAAAGGAGACTTAGTGGTTTTGGCTTCGGTAGGAGCCGGAATGAATATTAATGCCGTGATATATAAGTTTTAAGGCAAAGAAATACCTTAGCAGTTTTTCAACAAGCAACAAGCGGTTTTCAATCAGCATTTAAAAGCGGGGATACCCGTAATGTCATGTCCGGTAATCAATAAATGAATATCATGCGTGCCTTCATAAGTAATCACGGATTCTAAATTAGCCATGTGTCTCATAATAGGATATTCGTTGGTAATACCCATGGCTCCGTGAATTTGTCGAGCCTCTCGGGCAATGTTTAATGC
>CAZLMS010000213.1:0-3870 GCA_964560645.1 uncultured Flavobacteriales bacterium
TGGGTTTTGGCAGCATTATTAACGGCATTATTTATATTCAGTGCTATAGGGAAATTTACCATGCCCGAAATGGCTGAAAATTTTCAAAAATGGGGGTTGGGAGACTGGAGAATCATTATAGGTATTGGCGAAACCATTTCTGCTATCTTATTTTTAATCCCTCGAACTAATATCTACGGTACTTTATTATTAAGTGCCCACATGGGCGGAGCAATAGTTACTCACATGAGTCATGGCGAGCCGTTTATTTTTCAATCCGTGATTCTTATACTTGTGTGGGTTACTGCTTTTGTGAGAAACCCCAAGCTCTTGGAAGCATAAAATGAACAGGCGTAAATTCATCTATCAGGCAAACATTGGTTTTTTAGGAATAATTTCAATGAGTGTATTGCCTTCATATATCAAAAACCTTTCCCTTACCGAACATGTCATGCCTGCCCTGTTTATCGGGCACGGTTCGCCTATGAATGCCATAGAAAACAATCCTTTTACCCAAGCACTTAAAAAATTAAGCCGTGAAATTCCCAAGCCAAAAGCTATTTTATGTGTTTCTGCCCATTGGCTCACACGAGGCACACATATATTAAAAAGCGAAAAGCCAAAAACCATCCATGATTTTTACGGGTTTCCCGAGAAATTGTATCAAATAGAATACCCAGCTTCCGGTGCTCCCGAGGCAGCTAAAGAAACCCAACAATTAATATCTTCCGCAAAAACGCATCTCACAGAAGAATGGGGGTTAGACCACGGTTGTTGGACCGTACTTTTACACATGTATCCTCAAGCCGACATTCCTGTATATGAATTAAGCATTGATTATTACAAACCTTTTGAATATCACCTGAAAATTGCAGAAGAGTTAAAAGCCTTGCGAAAAAAAGGTGTGTTGATTATTGGCAGCGGAAACATTACCCATAATCTCGGAAAAGTAAATTTTACCGACATCAACGCTGCTCCTGCCGATTGGGCAATTGAGTTCGACCAAAAAGTTCAAGAAGCGTTTGAAACCCGGAGCAAATCTTTCCTTATTCATCCCGAAAAAACAGGTGCTTTATTTAAAACGGCTCATCCCGAACCCAGTCATTATATTCCGTTAATTTATACTTTTGGAGTGGCAGACCTGAACGAACAGGTTACTTATCCTTACGACCAATTTCAATATGGAACATTGTCCATGAGAGCAATTAAAATCAGTTAATTATGCGATTTGAAGACGTTATTAAAAGCCGGTTTAGAAACGAATTTCACAAACTTCGTTTAAACCTGTATTACACCAACAATGTGCTTAATTCGGAGATACCAATGCTTTTAAAACCCTACAATATTACTCCTCAACAATATAATGTTTTAAGAATATTAAGAGGGCAGTATCCTCATCCGGTAAGCATTAAAACAATCAAAGAGCGAATGCTGGATAAAAACTCCGATGTAAGCAGAATTATAGATAAACTTTTACTGAAAGGTCTTATTGAAAGAAAAGAATGTCCTTCAGACAGAAGACAAAAAGATATTTTAATTACCCGAAAAGGCCTCGATTTGCTTAATGCCATTGATGAAAAAGAATCGCTTTTAGACGACTCCATTCGCAAGAACCTCAGCGAGGAAGAAGCAAAAACACTCAATGAATTACTCGATAAACTGAGAGGATAATTCAAACGATTTTTTGCAATATTTGAAAAAGTTTTTCCAACATCTCGTCCTTAATATCTAAATGCGTTACCATTCTTACCCGCTGCGGACCAAATGCAATAGCTAAAATGTTTTTTTGTTTTAGTTTTTTAAGAAATTCATCTCTTTCTATACCGTCCTTCAAGTCAAAAACCACAATGTTTGTTTCTACGGGCAATACTGTTTTTACAAACGGTAAATTTTCCAAAACCTTTGCTATTTCCCGGGCTTTTCTATGGTCTTCTTTTAGTCGGTCAATATGATGGTCTAACGCATATATTCCGGCTGCCGCCAAATATCCGGCTTGACGCATTCCGCCCCCGAAAACTTTCCGGACTCGACGAGCTTTTTTAATATCTTGCTTATTCCCTATCAGCAGCGACCCTATCGGGCATCCCAATCCTTTAGATAAGCAAATGGAAATGGTGTCAAATATCTTTCCGTAATCGCGGGGAGTTTGAGGTGTTTCCACAAGAGCATTGAACAATCGCGCACCGTCTATATGATATTTCAATCCATATTTACGGCATACTTCCCCTATTTTTTTCAATTCCTCAAAATCGTATATGCTTCCTCCGCCCCTGTTACAAGTGTTTTCCACCGAAACCAGCCGCGTAAGAGGCAAATGTACATCTTCCGGGTTGTTAATGTTTTGTGCCACATCTTCAGCTGTAAACAAGCCTCTTTCCCCGTGCAGCAAACGAACAGAACATCCTGAATTGAAAGCAATTCCCCCTCCTTCATAATTATAAATATGCGATTGCCTGTCGCATATCACCTCATCACCGGGTTGTGTATGAATTTTAATGGCTATTTGGTTGGTCATTGTACCCGACGGACAAAAAAGCGCGTTTTCCATGCCAAACATTTCTGCTGCTTTTTGTTCCAAGGCATTTACGGTTTCGTCTTCCTTGAATACATCATCGCCTACTGATGCTTGAAACATGGCTTGTTTCATTTGTTCGGTAGGACGGGTAACCGTATCGCTTCTTAAATCTATTGTCATTTTTTCAATTATTTTTGCAAAATGAGAGTTTTTGTATTTATATTGCTTTTTGTTTTTCCTATTGCCGGAAATGCCCAAAAGTACTTTATTCAATTTAAAGATAAACCAAACATTGAAAAATTTAATCCTTATACCTTTTTCGACTCTAAAGCTATTGAGCGAAGAATAAAGCATAATCTGCCTGTTTTTGATGAGTCTGATGTACCTGTTTATCAATCTTATGTAGATGATTTGAGTATCCATTGCGATTCTATTACCAATGTAACCCGCTGGTTTAACGGTGTTTTTGCATATTCTCGTGAGATTGAAAAAATTAAGAACCTTCCTTTTGTTAAAGATGTGTATCCGGTAGAAAGTTACACCCGGAAAACTATTTGTGCTTTAGACTCTTCTGCTAAATTTGAGCATTTAGAAAAACTTCGGGAACAGCAATTAAGTCTTTTTGAAGCCCGCTATTTTGAAGAAAATCATTTAACAGGCAAAGGTGTGCGAATTGCCATTTTCGACGTGGGTTTTCCTTCCGTTCAAGAGCATCCGGCGTTTGAGCACTTAAGAAAGGAAAATAAAATCGTTGGCACATATGATTTTGTAAGAGACCGTGAAGAACCATACACATCTCATTGGCACGGAACAGCTGTACTTTCTTGTATCGCCGGAAAAATGAACGGAAAAATCCTCGGAACGGCACCCGATGCCGAATTTTTGTTGGCAAGAACCGAAAGTTTTATCGCCGAACAGTTGGTAGAAGAAGAAAACTGGCTTGTTGCCGCCGAATGGGCAGACCGAAACGGTGCCGATATTATTAACAGTTCTTTGGGATATACCAAGCATCGTTATTTTAGAAAAGATATGAACGGCGAAACCAGCTTGGTTGCTGCTGCTGCTAAAATGGCTGTGAGAAAAGGAATATTAGTTGTAAATGCAGCCGGAAACGACGGAAATTCCGATTGGCTTTTAATTGGTACTCCGGCAGACGTGGACAGTGTGCTAAGCGTAGGAGGGGTGGACCCCGAAACCCGGGTAAAAGTAAATTTCAGTTCTTTAGGACCAAATAGAAAAGGAATTATGAAGCCCAATGTTTGTGCTTCAGGAATAGTAACTGCCGCTAAACCGAAAACGTATTTCGAAACGCAAGGGACTTCTTTTGCTTCTCCTTTGGTAGCAGGATTCGCCGCATGCGTGCTTCAAAAATATCC
>CAZLMS010000214.1:0-2248 GCA_964560645.1 uncultured Flavobacteriales bacterium
TATGGAGGAATATTTGACAATGTTTCTCGAATGCGTGCGTGCTTTGTGAAGAAATGATACGTTTTCCGATAGTTTGATATAATATTGATGTTGTCCTTGTTTTTGTTTTATGCGAATGGAATAAGGATTTTTATAGTGATAATAAAGAATATACAAAATACTGAATCCTAATCCGATGAGTATCCCAATCAATAAATCGGTGAAGAGAATGGAAATTACGGTAACAATAAAAGGTATAAATTGCTTGTGTCCCAGCAGATACATTTCTTTAAAATTATTGGGATGAGCTAATTTATATCCGACCATTAGTAAAATGGCTGCCAAGCTGGCTAAAGGAATTTGCCTCATAATACCGGGGATTAAAAATACCGAGAGCAACAAAAATATTCCATGAATTATGGCGGACATTTTTGTCTTGGCTCCTGCAATGGCGTTAGTTGAAGAGCGGACAATTACTTGAGTAATAGGCAATCCGCCTATTAGTCCGCTAAGTGTGTTTCCAACTCCTTGTGCAATCAATTCTTTGTTGGGTGAAGCCATACGCTTGTATGGGTCTAGTTTTTCGGCGGCTTCTAAGCAAAGCAAAGTTTCCAAACTGGCTACAATGGCGAGGGTAAATGCTACGATGTATATTTCGGGGTTGGAGAAAGCGGAGAAGTCTGGAAAATACAATTCGGATTTTAAATCGGACAAAGAATTAAAAACAGGAATATTAACCAAATGTTCTTGGGATATTTGAAGTGTTTCATTGTGTTTAAACAAATTGTTTAATATAATTCCAATAATTACCACAACCAAAGGTCCTTGTATGATTTGAAAAATTTTTATTTTTTTAATAAAATCGGTTTGCCACAAAATCAGTATTCCGATAGAAATCAATGCTACAAGAGTGGCTCCGGGTGATATGTAATTACTAAAATAAAGTAATTCGGACAAGGTGGTATGTTGGTCGGGTTGAATGAAAGAAAGGTCGCCTTCGTAATCGGCATCGTAGCCGAATGCATGAGGGATTTGCTTTAGAAAAATAATCAGTCCGATAGAAGTAAGCATGCCTTTGATGACGGAAGAAGGAAAATAGTAAGAAATAACACCGGCTTTTACAATGCCCAATATAATTTGAATAATGCCGGCAAATACCAAAGCCAATAAGAAACTGTTAAAAGAACCCAAATCATTGATGGCATTGATAACGATAACAACCAAACCTGCAGCCGGTCCGCTTACGCCAATGTGAGAATTACTGAGCATTCCTACGATAATTCCCCCGATAATTCCGGCTATAAGTCCCGAAAACATAGAAGTTCCGGAAGCAAGAGCAATTCCCAAACACAAAGGAACGGCTACTAAAAATACAATTAACCCTGCAGGAATATCATGCTTGAGGTTTTTGAGGGACAGAAGTTTATCGGGATTGATGTTTTGCATAAAATATTTTACTTTGAGCAAAAATATATGTTGTAAACGGATTCTGCAAAAAAATTATTGGTTATCCATCCGTTCCACCTGAAGCACGCCTTTTACTTTTTTTAATTTTTCTATCAATTGATTAAGATGTTCCGTATCATATACGTAAAGTATGATTTTTCCTTCAAAAATTCCGTCGTCGGTTTCAAAGTTTATGGAGCGCATATTTACGTTCATTTGTTCCGAGATGATTTTGGTAATTCTGTTTACCAATCCCAGTTCGTCAATTCCGGTAACTTTTATTCCGGCTAAGAAAGAAATGTTGTCATGTGTACGCCATTTGGCTTTTACTACGCGATAGGCGTATTTAGACATCATGTTGATGGCATTAGGGCAATTTACCCGATGAATGGTAATTTCTCCGTCAGAAGAGATAAATCCGAAAATATCGTCTCCGGCAATAGGGTTGCAGCATTTTGCCAAACGGTATTTTAAGTCTTTTACATTATCGCCTATTACCAAGCTGTCGGCTTTTCCGCGAACTTGCGATACAATTTCTTCAATTTTTTGTTTGCTTTTACCCGAAGAAGTTTTGATATTTCCGTTATCAACCTTAAATCTTTTAAGACTTTTTAAATCTATTTGTCCTTTTCCTATTTTGTAATATAAATCCAATACGGTTTGTTGCTTGTAATAATGGGCGAGCTTATGAAGATTATTGGTGTCGGCATTTATTTTATTGGCTTTTAATTTTCGCAAAAGAATTTCTTTCCCCTGTTCGGCAATTTTGCGTTTTTCTTCTTTTAATGCGGCTTTAATTTTCGATTTAGCTTTAGCAGTAGTT
>CAZLMS010000214.1:2258-3843 GCA_964560645.1 uncultured Flavobacteriales bacterium
AAAATTTAGCCAGTCTTCTTTGGGTTTTTGTTTGGATGATGTGATAATTTCCACTTGATCGCCGCTTTTTAGCTCGTGGCTGAGCGGAACCAATTTATGATTCACCTTGGCGCCCATGCAATGTTCGCCTATTTTAGTGTGAATGTCAAAAGCAAAATCTAATGCCGTGGCACCTTTCGGAAGTGTTCGTACTTCGCCTTTCGGTGTAAAGACATATATTTCGTCGGAAAAAAAGTTGAGTTTGAAATCGTCGAGAAATTCGAGGGTGTTTTGTTCGGGATTTTCCAATATTTCACGTACTCTCGTAAGCCATTGGTCAATAACATTTTCCGGAGAATTTTCTTTGTATTTCCAATGGGCGGCAATACCTTTTTCGGCAATTTCGTCCATTCTGGTGCTTCTGATTTGTACTTCCACCCATTTTCCCGAAGGACTCATTACCGTAGTATGAAGAGATTCGTATCCGGTAGATTTTGGCACGGAAATCCAATCGCGTAATCTGTCGGGATTGGGAGTATAATGGTCGGTAACTATTGAATACACTTTCCAGCATGCCGCTTTTTCTTGTTCCGGAGGTACATCTACAATAATTCTAATGGCAAAAACATCGTAAACTTCCTCAAAGGGAATATTTTTTTTCTTCATTTTATTGTAGATGGAGAAAACGGATTTGGTTCTGCTTTTTATAGTGTAGGGAATGCCTTCTTTATCCAGGTCTCTTTTAATAGGGAGGATAAATTGATTGATAAACCGGGTTCGGACAGCTTTTGATTTTTTAAGTTTAGTTTCAATCTCATGATAAACTTCAGGTTCTAAGTTTTTGAAAGCCAAGTCTTCCAGTTCCGATTTGATGTTGTACAAGCCGAGCCTGTGAGCCATGGGGGCATATAAAAACATGGTTTCCGAAGCAATTTTTCGGCGTTTGTATTCTTTCATGGCTCCCAAGGTTCGCATGTTGTGCAAACGGTCGGCAATCTTAATGAGAATCACTCTCACGTCTTCGGCAAGGGTGAGCAAGATTTTTCGAAAGTTTTCGGCTTGAATGGAAGTGTTTTCGTCAGAGTTATCCAGTATTTCCGAAATTTTGGTAAGACCGTCTATAATGGAGGCAATTTTTTTGCCGAACATGTTTTCGATGTCCTCCAGTGTTACGTCTGTATCTTCCACTACATCGTGCAGCAAAGCAGCAGCTGCCGAAGTAGGTCCCAACCCGATTTCTTCTACACAAATTCTTGCTACTGCAATAGGGTGAAAAATGTAGGCTTCACCTGATTTTCTTCGCACGCCTTTGTGGGCGTCAAGTGCTACATCCATGGCTTTTCTTATCAAAACTTTGTCGCCGGCGTTTATTTTATCTCCCAGTAACTTAAGAAGTTTTCTGTATTCTCTCGTGATTCGTTTTTTTTCTTCGGTAGTGTATTCCAGTGTGTTTTCAACAGTTTTTCCCATTAGTAAACAAAATTTCTTTTAAAGATAACACTTTTTGTTTAAATCTTCTTAAGGTTTCAAAATTACATCTTTATTTCAGAGAAAATAGAGTGAAAAATTGTAAGAATCGAAAAAAGTAGATTAGGCGATATTATGG
>CAZLMS010000215.1:0-3816 GCA_964560645.1 uncultured Flavobacteriales bacterium
TCCTTCTGGAATTGCTGCAATTGCAAGAGATACAGCAAAAAGGAAAGACATTATAATAATAACAGAGTGGAATATGTTATTGTTTTTTACCATTTAAATCATTCTAATAGCAGAGCAAGGAATAATTTTAAACTCCAAAAAACAATATCGTGCTAAAAATCAACATTAATTCACACAACTCAAATTCTTATCAACACATTATTGCAAGCTAAATACCCTCCTCTAAAAATCTTCGTAAAGCAAATATTTTTTACGTAATTGTTTATAAGCATTTAAATCTTCCTGCCAACTTTGTTTGATTTCTTTTTCCGTTTTTCCCTCTATAATTTGCAATCGCAATTGGTCGGTTCCTGCCAATAAATCAAAAAATTGTTCATTAAAAAATTCTTCTTTTTTCGGGTAATTTTTATATGCATTTATCAACCAGTTTAAATATAATCCTTTGTATTTAGGCATTTCCTTCAGCCCGAATTCCGATAAATCAAATCCATGGCAAACTTCTCCTTTCAATTTAGGATTAGCCGCACCGGGCATTGCCACCGGCACAAAATCGTAAGTAGTGTTGGTTAACAGCGGATGTCCAAAAACCTGAAACGGTTTGTCCGTACCCCGCCCTACACTTATCACCGTGCCTTCAAAAAAACATAAAGAAGGATATAAAAACACCGCCGACATGTTGGGCAAATTTGGAGAGGGTTTAATGGGTAATTGATATAAATCTTTGTGCGTATAATTCTCGCAGGAAACCACTTTTAAATCGCATTCAATTCCGTTTTTCAACCACTTTTCTCCGTTTATCATCATTGCCAGTTCGCCTACCGTTAGTCCGTGAACCACCGGAATAGGATGCATTCCTACAAATGATTTGAATTTCTTTTTCAATACCGGTCCGTCTATATAAAACCCGTTGGGATTAGGTCTGTCCAACACCCAAAACTCTTTTACATTCTCCGCACAGGCTTCCATTACATAGTGCATGGTGGAAATATAGGTATAGAACCGTGCCCCCACATCTTGAATATCAAACACTACGGCATCTACGTCATGAAGCTGATGAGCCGAAGGCTTTTTGTTTTTTCCGTATAAGGAAATAATAGGCAATCCTGTTTTCACATCTATATCATTCTTCACGTGTTCCCCTGCATCGGCTTTTCCTCTGAAACCATGCTCGGGAGCAAATACTTTTACCACATTTACTCCTTTTGCCAAAAGCGTATCTACCAAATGGATGTTCCCTACCACCGATGTTTGATTAGCCACAACTGCCACCCGTTTGCCTGTCAATTGAGGCACATAACGTTCAAACTGTTCTGCACCGGTAATGATGTCTTGTCTGAAATTTTGGGCAACTAAAAATTGCGCATAAAACCCAAATATTATCCACAAAAGCCGTCTCATCCGAAAAGATATTCAAAAACTTGTTCGATTTTATTTACACCTACAACTTCTATTCCAAGTGTTTTGAGATTCAGTCCTTTTATATTTTGCTTGGCTACAAATATTTTGCTGAACCCTAGTTTATCTGCTTCGTAAATACGATGCTCAATTTTGTTTACCGGTCTGATTTCTCCCGAAAGCCCCACCTCTGCCGAAAAACAAAATTTAGGATTGATATAAATATCTTCCGAAGATGATAACACCGCACTTACTACTGCCAAATCAATAGCGGGGTCGTCCACTTTTATTCCGCCCGCTATATTTAAAAACACGTCTTTTGAAGACAATCTGAAACCGCATCGTTTTTCCAAAACAGCTAAAAGCATGTTTAAACGTCGAAGGTCAAATCCCGTAGAGGAACGTTGCGGAGTGCCATAAGCTGCAGAACTTACCAACGCTTGCACTTCTATCAAAATAGGACGCAATCCTTCTATGGTAGCCGATACTGATACCCCGCTCAAAGGTTCTTCCCGCTCGGAAAGTAATATCTCGGAAGGATTGTCCACACCTCTCAATCCTGTACTTTGCATCTCATAAATACCTAATTCGTTGGTGGAACCGAACCGGTTTTTAATAGACCTTAACAAACGATAATTATAGTTCCGCTCGCCTTCAAATTGCAAAACGGTATCTACCATGTGTTCCAACACTTTAGGACCCGCTATATATCCTTCTTTGTTAATATGCCCGATGATGAAAACCGGTGTGGATGTTTCTTTGGCAAGACGAATTAAATCGGCGGTGCTTTCGCGTATTTGTGAAACACTTCCCGGAGTGGAATCTATTACTTGAGAATGGAGCGTTTGAATGGAGTCTACAATAATTAAATCGGGCTGAAGCTGCTCAAAATGTAAAAATATTTTTTGGGTTTGGGTTTCTGTAAGAATGTAACATTCTGTATTTTCTATCCCTATGCGCTCGGCTCTCATTTTAATTTGCTGCTCGCTTTCTTCTCCCGATACATACAGCACTTTCATCGGGTTTTTCAATGCCATTTGAAGTAATAAAGTGGATTTTCCTATACCGGGTTCGCCTCCGAGCAAAATCAAAGAACCCGGCACTATCCCGCCGCCTAATACTCTGTTCAGTTCATTGTCGGACGTGATAAGTCTTTGTATTTTTTGAGATGATACATTTTGAATGGCTTCGGGTTTCTTCTTTGAAGCATTGGCTACTAACGGTTTGCCCTGATTAGCAGAAGGTACCACCAATTCTTCTACAAAAGTGTTCCATTCATTGCAATTAGGACATCTACCCAACCATTTTGGAGATTCATGTCCGCAATTCTGACAATAATATGCTTTTTTAACTTTTGCCAAATGTTTCTATAATTTTTTGTTCGATTGCAGATGTGGAGTATCCTTCGGTTAGCGGAATGATTTTAACTTCTCCGCCGTTTTGTAGCACAAATTCCGAACCTGCAATTTGATTAACGGTATAATCACCGCCTTTTACCAATACATCAGGACGTATTTGTCGGATTAAACGTTCGGGGGTTTCTTCATCAAATAATATTACTAAATCTACGTGTTTTAATGCTTCTAAAACTGCTTTTCGAGATGCTTCATCTTGTAACGGACGAGCTTTCCCTTTATTAAGTTTACGAACGGAAATATCTGAATTTAAACCGACTATCAATTTGTCTCCCAGCTTCTTAGCTTCCCGAAGGTAATCCACATGACCTTTGTGTAAAATATCAAAACAACCGTTGGTAAAAACAATTTTATTTCCTTGTTTTTTCCAGTTTTTTATTATGGTTTGATATTCGTTCAAGCCGATTTTTTTTCGTTTAAAAAAGGAAGTAAAAACATGGATAATCCGCCTAAAGCCACTATAAGTAATGTTTGAGATGTCCAAATAATCCACCCCATGGCAAATGCTTCCGCTTTGTTTATTCCGTAAAGATACAATGTTTCCATAATTATCACGGGATATACTCCTATTCCTCCTTGTACCAACACAATAGCAAAACTACCGAATACAAAACCCGCCAATACTGCCCCTAAAGGCAAATGAGCCGTAGATTCTAAAGCAAAAAACGAAATGTAAAACATTCCGATATATAAACTCCAAATAAGAATCGTGTGTAACAAAAAAGGAATTTTTTTCTTTGTTGCCAACACGGATTGCAGTCCTTCTACCAGCCCGTAAACAAATTTTTTAATTTTTTGAATAAATTCAATGTGACCGAATTTTTTAAAGATTATCCATAGCCCGACCATACCTCCTATTCCCGCTACCAAAAGTAAAATCAATTTGAGCGGCGTGAATGATTGTAACAATTTTGTAATAAGTTCATCGGTTTGTTGGTGCAGTAAATCTAATTGCAAATAGAGCGTAAAAAAAGTAATGACTAATAAAATTATCATATCCACTACC
>CAZLMS010000216.1:0-3801 GCA_964560645.1 uncultured Flavobacteriales bacterium
GATACCGGTTGGAATTATTAGAAGACGAAAAAATAACGCTTGTAGGAGGAGATAAGTTTTTTACGAAATCGGAGATGATGGAACAAGTAGAGAGACATCCGGAAAGGTTTTCGCCGAATGTGTTGATGCGACCTGTTTATCAGGAGGTTATTTTACCCAATATAGCTTATATCGGAGGAAGCGGAGAAATTGCATATTGGTTGCAGTTAAAAGATGTGTTTAAGGAATTTCAAGTCCCTTTTCCGTTGTTGATGGTGCGAAATTCCATATTTTATGTGCCTCCTTCGGTAAATAGGATTATGAATAAATACGATTTGAAAATAACGGATTTTTTCCGGAGTGATTTACATAAGTTGCTAAACCGTATTGTTTTGCGGCATTCTGATTTCAATATAGAAGAAGAAAAAAATGCAATAGAACGGGAGTTTCAAAAAATCAAAGAAAAAGTATTAAACATAGACAAGTCATTAGAGGCTTTTTTAAAAGGAGAATCCGTAAAACTGCATAAACAACTTGAGAATATAGAAAAAAAAGCCCTGAAAGCAGAAAAAAGACATCACGAAACAATGAATAAGCAATTGGAAAAGGTGTATCAGATGCTTTTTCCGGAAGGTCAATGGCAAGAACGGGTTGAGAGTTTTTTACCTTATTATTTCAAAAACAAGAATATAATAGATGATTTGATAACCCAAACCAAATCATTGGAGTCTAATATGTATGTGTTTGAAGTTTAATGGATAATTTAAGTAAATACCGGGAATTTCTATCTTTTTCTTTACAAAATCTTCCCGTAAATGCAAAAGATTTATTAGACAATATTCAAAGTTCGGAGGCTTTATATTCCATCAGAATTAACAAGGATAAATTAAGCACGGAAAAACCACTTGGATTTACACCCGTAAAGTGGTGCGATTCGGCTTATTATTTAGACAAAAAACTTGCATACACTTTCGACCCGTGGTGGCATTCGGGTGCTTATTACGTACAAGAAGCATCCTCTATGTTTTTGCATTTTATTTTAGAAAATATTGCCACCAATCCACATAAAAAAGTATTGGATATATCGGCTGCTCCGGGAGGTAAAACCACCCTGTTGAGCAGCTTTTTCGATAATGGCTCACTGATTGTGGCAAACGAAGTGATTAGAAGCAGAGCGGAAATTTTAAAAGAAAATGTATTGAAGTGGGGTAGAGGCAATGTAATGGTAACTCAAAACAATCCCGAAGATTTCTCGGAATTACAAGGCTTTTTTGACCTTATAGTAGTAGATGCGCCATGCTCAGGCGAAGGGCTTTTTAGAAAAGACAACAATGCTATTAATCATTGGTCGCCGGAAAATGTAAATTTTTGTGCTGCCCGTCAGCGGAAAATACTTTCTGAAATTTGGCCTGCATTGAAAGAAGACGGATTTTTAATATATTCTACCTGCACTTATAATACAAAAGAAAATGAAGAAAACATTGCATGGCTTAAAACCCAGCGCAATTTCACTTCTGTTTCTTTGTCGTTGCCGAAAGATTGGGGCGTATTGGAACATAAAGAGCAAGACATAGTGTTTTACAGGTTTTTTCCTCATATTGCAAAAGGAGAGGGGTTTAGCGTAACCGTGCTGCAAAAAAAAGAAACAACTCTGGCAAAAAAAATAAAGCCGAAAAAAAACAAAACCCTTTTGCCTCATAAACAATTATCGCTTAATAATGCTTTTGTTTACAATTTTAACGGGCAAATCATATCTTCATATTTACCTGACAGCGAGTGGAATTTTTTAACAGAGAGGTTGAATGTACGCTATTTATTTAACGAATTGGGAGAATGGAAGCAAAAGAGTTTTATTCCGTCTCACGCATTGGCTTTAGGTCCGTTTTTAAAACAATTTGATTTTCCGTTGATAAATCTTTCTTACGAGCAAATTATTCGTTATTTAAAGAAAGAGCCGTTTAGTGTTAATAATTTACAAACCGGTTGGAACATTGCTGCATTTCGTGATGTGCCTGTGGGGTTTATGAAAAATAATCCTAATAGTGTGAATAATTATTTCCCTAAAAATTACAGAATAAGAACATCGCTTCCGACTGAAAAACCGCTTATTTTAGCAGATTATGTTTAATTAAAAAGAGAAAAAACCATGCATCAAGTAAAATTAGAATGGAAAAAAGATTTGGTATTTGAAGCAATACAACCTGACGGTACCAAAGTAATGCTTGACTCTTCGCCCGAATTTGGGGGAAAAGGAAAAGGTTCTTGGCCCAAACCTTTAATGCTTACGTCTTTGGCAGGATGCACAGCGATGGATGTAGCGGCACTTATGCAAAAAATGCGGTTAGATGTAAATGAATTTCGAGTAGAAGTTTCTGCCGGGCTTACAAAAGAGCATCCCAAATATTACAACAAGGTAAAAGTGGAGTATCATTTTTACGGTGAACATTTAAACCGGGAAAAGCTGCAAAAATGTGTACAGCTTTCAGAGGAAAAATACTGCGGTGTTTTATTCATGTTCCGAAAATTTGCCGAAGTAACTTCTGAGATTTATTATCATGAATGAAACATGCTTTATTGGTTATTAAAATCGGTCTTTTTGAATCTATTTTCGATAGGTGTTTTTTTGTTGATGCTACAGGGATGGTAATAAAAAAGCCGCTTCCGGTAGGAAACGGCTTTTAAGAATTCATCACAAAAAAAAATCGATTTACTGTTTAATGAGTTTTACGGAGCGAGAGGTATGGTTGTTTTTGTATGTAAGCGTATAAATTCCTTTGCTCCACTTATCGGTGTCAATGTTAATTACCGATTTATCTTTGAAATTTTCTTTAAAAACTACTTTACCGTCAATACTTAAAATAGTAACGGTTTGCATTTCGCCGGGGTTAGCAAACTCTATGGTTAGCTGGTTGGAAACAGGATTGGGATAAACAGTCGTGTTTAATTCATTATTCGGAGTAGCATTTTCTACTGAAGTTGCACTACCATCAGAATACTTCCATAATTCTCTTCCATAAGGTCCGTAATCAGCACTAAAAAATAAATTGTTTCCCAATACGGTTAAATTACTAGGAGATGAACTCCATGCTCCCGAATATATGTCTTGTACCAAAGATACAGATCCGGTGTTTCCATCATATTTCCATAGTTCTTGTCCATAAGTAAGCTCAGTAGCAACAAAAAATAAACTATTTCCGAGAACAGTGAATCCTGCAGGAGCAGAGCTTCCTGATCCCGAATAGATATCTTGTACCATAGATACCGTACCTGTATTTCCGTCGTATTTCCATAATTCATAGCCATTGGTTCCGTCATCGGCTACAAAAAAGAAATCATTTCCAAAAGCTTTGAATCCGCCAGGATCAGAATCTCCTGATCCGGGATTGATATCATGTATCATAGATGCGGTACCTGTAATTCCGTCATATTTCCATAACTCATATCCATTGGTTCCATCATTGGCAACAAAAAATAAATCATCTCCAAATACGAAGAATGCTCTAGGATTAGACCATCCTGAACCGGGGTTGATGTCTTGTACCATGGATACCGTACCTGTGTTTCCGTCATATTTCCATAACTCTTCTCCATTGGTTCCGTCAGAGGCGCTAAAAAACAAATCATTTCCTAATACAGTTAAATTAGAAGGGAAAGATCCTATATAACCGGGTTTGATATCTTGCACCATGAATGCTATACCTGTGTTTCCGTCATACTTCCATAATTCAGAACCATTGATTCCGTCATCAGCTACAAAAAATAAATCATTTCCTAATGCTCTTAAGTAAGTAGGAGATGAATTATTCGATCCAGGGTTAATAT
>CAZLMS010000217.1:0-3773 GCA_964560645.1 uncultured Flavobacteriales bacterium
GACGGGCGAAAGAATTTTTTAGCCGAATTGAAATCGGTAATTCCTCTTTGAAGAAGTAGTGTAGCAATAGGGCGGGAGACATTAATTTCTTGGGAAAGTTGCTCCACCATTGCCGGGTCCGGCTGTGGCAAAACTTCCCATTTATATTCTGTTTCGCTTGCTTTTACCATCCTAACACATAAGCAAAAATCAACGGAGCTACAATAGTAGCGTCTGACTCTATGATGTATTTAGGGGTATTTATATCGAGCTTGCCCCAAGTGATTTTTTCATTGGGAACCGCTCCCGAGTATGAGCCGTAGCTTGTAGTGGAGTCGGATATTTGACAAAAATAACTCCACAACGGTGTGGGAATTTGTAAATCTTGTTCTAACATTGGTACTACACATATTGGAAAATCGCCGGCAATTCCCCCTCCTATTTGAAAAAATCCGACACCTTTTCCCGAACTGTTTTTTTGATACCAGTCTGCCAACCACATCATGTATTCTATGCCCGACTTAACGGTAGAGGGTTTTAATTTTTCTTGAATGCAATGTGCTGCAAAGATGTTGCCTAATGTAGAGTCTTCCCAACCCGGTACTACGACAGGTAAGTTTTTTTCTGCTGCAGCAATCATCCAACTGTCTTTAGGGTCTATTTCAAAATCGTTGTTTAACGCTCCCGAGAGCAGGAGTTGGTAAAAATATTCGTGCGGAAAGTATCTTTTTCCTTCTTCTTCGGCTTTTTTCCAAATGTCAAACATCTTACTTTCCAATTTTCTGAAAGCTTCTTCTTCGGGAATGCAGGTGTCGGTAACACGGTTAAGCCCTTGCTGTAGCAGTTCATATTCGTCTTGGGGAGTTAAATCTCGATAGTTCGGGACTCTTTTGTAATGTGAATGGGCAATCAGATTCATCACATCTTCTTCGAGATTAGCGCCGGTGCAGGAAATAATGTGCACTTTGTCGTTTCTTATCATTTCGGCTAAGGATTTTCCCAACTCTGCCGTACTCATGGCACCGGCTAAAGACACAAGCATTTTGCCGCCGTCTGCCACATGTTTTTTATAGTCTTGGGCAGCGTCTTTTAATGTGGCGGCATTGAAATGTAAGTAATGGTTTTCTATAAAATCAGATATGCAACCCATTACAGTTTTATTTTTAAGGTTTCTACTTGATGGTTTTCCGTTGTTATTTTTACAAAATAAATTCCTTCGGCAAAGGTATTTTTATCTATTGTAACTTCGGTAGAATTACCGTTAAAACTTTTCAACTTTACGCCTAAAAGATTATATACTTCCACAGTTCGAATGTTATCGGTATTTTTTAATTTAACAGCGTCTGCATTGTAGTAAATATTTGTTTCCCTTCGGGGTTGAGGATAGAACTGTGTATTTGTTACTAAATTATTGTCTAAAACTACTTCCATTTTTACCGGCAGATGGTCGCTCATGTAGTAGAGTGCCGTGGCTATATCTTGAGGCACATCTTGATTAGCCGGAGAAATTACGCTTTGGTCGTATCTTAATCCGTCTTGACCTATAGGATGATAAGAATTACTCACATATTTTACACCGTTGTATCCCGTAGTGTTTATATCTTCCGAAACCAATATGAAATCAAAGCGGTCGTCCATGCCTCCGATAGAACCGCCGTCACCTATATCACTATCCCTGGTGCTTTGGGTTAATACATCTGAAAACGAAGGATTGTTATGCCATTCTCCTACTCTGTTTGCAGGGTCATATAATTTTATATTTCCTCCGTTAGTTAAAGTGGAAAAAGCCGGCTCGGAAGCGCCATATAAATTTAAATCTCCCGTAAAGATTACATTTTTTAAGTTCGATTTCTGATTGACATAATCTATAAATGCCTGCGCTTCTAAATTTCGTTCATTTTCGTATCCCTGACTTGCTTTCAGGTGTGCTACGTAACAATATAAATATATAGTGTCTTCATTAGCCAGATTAGGACTTTTGTAATACAATACATACTCATTAATATCTCGCAAATCGGTTGGGATATTGTTTTGAGAAACCAGTCCGAATTTATTGGAGTTGTAATACAACATATTGTCACTGTCGGGACCGTCTATAAAATTAGCCGCTGCATAATAATTAATTCCGTTCACATTAAGCGAACCGTTTAATATGTAGTTACTTCCCAATAAATCTTTTATTTCGGTAATCATGAAAATATCGGGCTTGTAATATTGTACGATTTTCTTCAAAGTGTCTTTTCTTTGCGGATTGTTCCCTGAAAAATTTAACACATTATAGAACATTACTTTCGCGGTGTCTTGTGCAAAAACACTAAACGATAAAACTGTAAACAACAGGATGGAAATTCTTTTCATATTAAATCAGATTTTTTTGATTAAAAATAAATACACGGGAAAATGGTCGCTATAACCACCCATGTAATTGGGTCCTACATAGGTTCTCCAAGGGTAACCTTGAAATCTTCCTTCTTTTTGAGTTAAAAACGGTTTGTTGAACACTTTAGCGGCTTTAAAATAATATCCGCCGTTATTCTCGTTAAGCAAAGCAGGGGTTAATACCATTTGGTCGAACAAGTTCCACGCATCTCTCCATGCCAGTGTGCCGATTCCTTTTTGATAAAATTCATACATGGGATTATACAGTTCTCCCGGTTTCAATTTTTTGGGATTTCCTTTGGCTTTTAAATACTTAATCATGCTGGGAGAAGTGGGGTCGTCATTTAAATCGCCCATTAAAATTACTTTGGCATTGGCATTTCGGGAAAGTAAAGAATCTATGATGTGACGCGACAATTCGGCGGCGGCATTTCTGTTGGGACGGCTTCTTTTTTCACCTCCCCGTCTTGAGGGCCAGTGGTTTACAATAAAAGTAATTGTGTCGCCGTCGAGCAACCCGTTTACTACCAGTTGGTCTCGTGTGGGATGAGTAGGGTCTAAGGGTAGAGTAAGTTTGTATTTTTTGGAATGTAATACTTGAAAATGTCTTTTTTGATACAACAGTGCTACATCCACCCCGCGCTTATCGGGAGAGTCGTAATGGACAATACCGTAATTTTTAGATTTTAATTTCGGCTGATTGATTAAATCTTCCAACACCGTTCTGTTTTCAATTTCCGCCACTCCCAGTATAACAGGTCCTTCCGGGGTTACTTCCGTTCCCAATTGCGCAATAACATCTGAAAGGTTTGCCAGTTTTTCATGATATACTTTAGAGGTATATTTTTTTTCACCTGCCGGCGTAAATTCTTCATCGCGTACGTCAGGTTGGTCTATAGTGTCAAATAAATTTTCCAAATTATAGAACGCCACACATGCCACTTGATACTTTTCTTCTTGAGCCCATAATGAAAATGAACAAAATATGAGAATGACAAATAATGCTTTTTTCATTTTTATTTTTTTGATGATACAGCAAATATTGTGAAAAAAAATGGCAACCGGACAAAATATTCGCTCTATTTATCTATTTGTTAGATGAATTTTCAAAAAATATTATATTTGTGAGAACTCTTTATTGCGATGAACCTTGTGCTAAGGTTTATTCTGTCATATAAATATTAAACGTGTTCAAAAATCAAAACAAACTATTACATAGAATTGCTTCGCACGGAGATTGAAAGGAAATTTTCAAAAGCAGTTACTATATCTTCCAGTGTTGAGCTTTCCAATACCATTGAAAGAACCATAAAGAAAAAAATATTTTCTACGACTATCCAGCGTTTTTTTGAGTTAATTGCCAACAAATCCCTGCCTTCATAGTACACTCTAGATGTTTTGTCGGAGTATGCGGG
>CAZLMS010000218.1:0-3771 GCA_964560645.1 uncultured Flavobacteriales bacterium
AAACATTACTGCAAAAGCCATTTTAAATGTGCTTTTGCAAGGAGAAAAGAAAAGTTACGAACAAATTCTCAATTGACTGAAAAGCAGAAACTTTTCGGGAACTTTAAGATGACCGAATTCTATAGAGAAATATTCTCCAATGTTACTCAAAGGAGCTTTCCAAAAATGATTTCCAAAAAGAAGTTTGTGAATATTATTAACGGAAAGAAAAGTTGTTACAGCAAGTTTTTTATGCCCGTTGCCGGTTTCCTTTTCTTCGATTTTAATTTCTACATATTCAATTTCTTCGGAAGAAAACTTTTTAACTAATTTATGCGCATCTACGGCAGCAAAGAAAACTAAACCGCTGATTAAAAAAAGCAATATTTTAACGCCGCTTTTCATTGAACTTCCGCTCGCAAATCTAAACTTTAATTTATTTGCCAAACCGTTTTTTAGATTATTTAACAAAAGAGGCTTACGATTTGGCTTATTTTAAAGATGAAGGTGTTTTTTTGTTGTTTAAACGTATCTTATAATTGACAAGCGTTTTTACAATCGTGAATTTCTTGTTCTTCTATCATCTTAACTTCATCTTCACTCTTCATTCCGCTGTTTAGAACCTGCTGTTTTTTGGAATTATACCGATAAACGGTTATTCCTTTTGCTCCTTTTTTCCAAGCTGTTAAAAAGGCTTTTTCCACATTTTTGCGGGTGGCAGATTCCGGAAGGTTAATGGTCTTGGAAACTGCATTATCCACATATTTCTGAAAAGCTGTCTGATGTGCTATATGAAAAGTGTAATCAATTTCTAACGAGGTTTTTAAAAGTTGTTTTACAGTATCGGGCAAATGAGCTATTTGCTGCACACTTCCGGTTGCAATTACTTCGTCTAAAAGTTCTTGAGAATAATTCTTTTGCTTGCGAAGTGTTTCCAAAGCGGCTTGATTAACCGTATATAAAATATTGCCCGACAAAACGTTTTCTCTTTTATATGCCAAAGCAAAAAGCGGTTCTATAGACGATGTGGTGCCGGCAATAATGGAGATTGTGCCGGTAGGTGCAATGCTTGTTCTGGTAGCATTTCGCATCGGGTTGCGGTGATATATACTAAGTGAAATATTAGGAAAATTTCCTCTTATTTGAGCCAACTCCGAAGAGGTTTGTTTTGCTGTTTTATCAATAAACTTCATTATTTTTTCCGCCAATGTTACCGCTTGTTTTGATTCGTAAGGAATTTCCAACTTAATAAGCATTTCCGCCCATCCCATCACTCCTAATCCTATTTTACGATTTCCTTTTACCGTTTGCTCAATTTCAGGGAATAAATAATTATTTACTTCAATTACATTGTCTAAAAAACGGATAGCTAACGCTACCACTTCTTCCAGCTTTTCCCAATTAATGGTATATTTTCCGTTTTCATACTTCAGCATTTTACTCAAATTGACAGAGCCTAAATTACATGATTCATAAGGTTCTAACGGAACTTCTCCACACGGGTTTGTAGCTTCTATCCGATGAGCGGGAACAGGGTTTTTACGGTTTATTTCATCTAAAAATATCAATCCGGGGTCCCCCGTACTCCATGCATTTTCTATAATTTCATTCCAAAGTTGCCCTGCGGGAATTTGCCGGATAATTTTTTCGTTATGCAATTGAAATGTTAATGTATAATCTTTGTTGTTTTTCAACGCCTCAAAAAAATTGTCGAATACTCCTACGGAAATATTAAAATTTTTCAAAACCTCCTCATTGTGTTTTGAGCGTATAAAAGTGAATATATCGGGGTGATTTACATTTAAAATCCCCATATTGGCTCCTCTGCGTTTTCCTCCTTGTTTAATTTTTTCGGTGGCAATGTCATATATTTCCATAAAAGCCACCGGTCCGGACGATTGTCCCTTTGTTGATTGCACCAAAGCCCCTTCCGGGCGTAAGTGTGAAAAATTAAACCCCGTTCCTCCCCCGC
Organism: uncultured Flavobacteriales bacterium; assembly: GCA_964560645.1. GTDB lineage: Bacteria > Bacteroidota > Bacteroidia > Flavobacteriales_G > NORP312 > CAZLMS01. The sequence goes on from CAZLMS010000218.1 coordinate 1,952, forward strand.
TTTTTTGAATTAAGGCTGTTTTTTTAAGCGTTTCAAATATACTTTCCATGCTGTCGGCTACGGGCAAAACAAAACAGGCGCTTAATTGGTTTAACGAAGTGCCGGCATTCATTAAAGTAGGAGAATTAGGCAGGAATTCCAAATTACTCATCATCGTCCTAAATCGTTGGTAATATTTTTCCACTTCATTTGAAGTTCCCCAAAGTAATTCCGCTTCAGCTATTGCCATAGCAACCCGCTTTATCATTTCCTCGGGGCTTTCTATTATCTCACCGTTATCATCTTTTCTCAAATAACGGGCTTCTAATATTTTAATAGCATTAGAGCTGAGTTGCATCTTTCGATTTTTAACAAAAGTAATACTTACTTCTTAGTCATCATCCGCCATTTCATCTTTTTTAAGTTCGGAAATGATATAGTAGGCATTGTTTCGCACAAATAAATTATCCGGTGGTTGATTGTTAAATACATAAAAGCTGTCTTGTTTCACAACGTTGGTAAGTAAAACCGGTTCAAATTGCCAATTGTCGTTTACTTTTTTAGCCGTAAAAGCAACAGGATTGCTATTTTCAATCACAACAGCACGTTCGCTTAAAGCAAAAGCATCGGTGGAGTCGATAATAATACTGCCTTCAATAAACATACCCGAGATAAGATTATCTGTATTTTCTTTATCATCAATATCGGCGTGAATGTGAATGGCTTTGGGTTGTTCTTCAAAAGATTTACTAACGGCAATTATTTGTGCTTTGTAATTTTTTGTGAGTGATGATTGGGTGTGAAAAATTACTTTTTGACCAATTTTTACTTTGTCGGCGTTTTCTTCATAAACCAATAAATCGGCATGTAAATGGTTGTTGTTCAAAACGGAAAACATAGGTTGTTGTTCGCTTACATACTGCCCGATTTGTACAAATATTTGCTCAACAAAGCCGTCGATAGGACTTTTTACAGGAATTTGAGCAATTATTTCACCTTTTTTTAACTTATTCATATCTACTTGTAGCTGTTGCAACTGCTTTTGCAAACCATTTACTTCTGCCAGTTTGCTTTTGTATTGCGTTTCGGCTTCCAGCAATGCTTTGCCCGATATGGCATTTTCTTCAAACATGGTTTTTCTTCTGGTGTATTCCGATTCCAAAAAGTTGAGTTCTTCCGTTTTTTTCAGAAAATCGGTTTGCATTTGTATTAAATTCGGATGGGCAATAAGCGCCAAGGTTTGTCCTTTTTTTACTTTTTCGCCTTCCAAAACAAAAATATCTTGAATATTAGCGCCAACAATGGCTGTAATGAGTGCCGAGTTGTGCGGCGGAACAGATAATTTTCCATTGGCTTGAACCGTTTTGTATATCATCATTTTTTCAACCTTTCCGATATTTAAATTCAAGTCTTTTATTTTGGATTCAGGTAAAATAACCTTGGTTGATTCTTCTTTATGCTTGAGTTCTTTCGAATTGCTTGCCGTTTCCCGGCATGCAGCAAGTCCAAAAAGAATTGATAGTAATAGCAGGTATATCCGTTTAATTTTCATGACATTTAATTTTTTTATTTGTTTAGTAAATAATTTAATTCAATTATGCTGTTGTTGTATGCTTGCAAAGCTTGTAAGTACTCTTGTTTTATTTGATAAGATTGTTCTAAAAGCTGAATCAACTCAATATAACCAATAGCTTGCGAGTTATATGCCGAAACTGCTGTTTTGCGAATTTCTTCGGCTTGTTTTAGAGCCGTATTTTGGTAAAAATTCAAGTTGTTTTTCTTTATCAAATAGTTTTGAAGCAATTGCTCAAACTGCAAATACAATTGATTTTTGGCATATT
>CAZLMS010000219.1:0-3734 GCA_964560645.1 uncultured Flavobacteriales bacterium
ACCAAAAGCAAATCGTTCAACTATTCGAGTATTGTTCAAACAGACATTCCCTTATGCATTGCTTGTTTTTTTGATGACTGTTTACAGCAAGGTAGATACGGTTATGCTGGAACGAATGCTGCCTGACGGCGACTTTCATGCGGGAATTTATGCACAAGGATACCGTATTGTAGAGTCTCTTTCTATGACTGGCTACCTTTTCTCGGTTTTATTGCTGCCTGTTTTTGCCTATCAAATAAAAAACCGCTTGAATTTTGCTTCCGTTATTCAAACAGCGTTAAAAATGTTGTATCCGTTTGCAGTTTTCACGGTTATATTTATTTGGTTTTATACCGTGCCTATTGCCAATTGGTTATACACCGACGTGCATCCGCAAACTTTTGAAAGCATGGGAATTGTAAACCTTATCTTTTTACCCGTTTCCATGGGATACATATTTGGTACATTACTGACAGCCAACGGGTCTTTAAAATTTCTTAACAGGGTTTCTTTTGCAGGTTTGATGGTTAATTTGTTATTAAATTATTGGTTAATTCCGGTTATGCAAACCAAAGGCGCTGCTTTGGCAAGTGTAATTACTCAATCATTGGTCGTAGTTATTCAAATAATTTATTGTATAAAAATATTTCGGTTTTCACTCAATATAAAGAAAGTTGTTTCGTTTATTGCGTTTCCTGTAATATGTTATTTGATGTTGGATTTTTTGGACAGAAATACAGGATGGTTTTGGGGATATAACTTTTTCCTATTTGCAGGACTTAATTTGATTGTTTTGCGATTGATGAATTTGTTGCCGGTAAAAGACTTCTTACAATTATTGAATTGGAGAAAATAAACTGCTACTTTTGAACACTGAAATTAAAATAAACTATGGAAAAAGAATTTGATTTTGATTCGAGCAATTTGTTGATTTTCATTTTAAAATGGAAAAAACCGTTAATAATTATAGGGGTAACGGCAGCAGTGCTTTCGGCAATCGTGTCATTGATTATAGAACCTAAGTTTCGTTCTACGGTAATTATGTTCCCGGCTACTACCAGTTCCATTTCAAAAGCCGTAATATCGGAAAACAATACTCGTTTGGACGTGCTGGAGTTTGGAGAAGAGGAAGAAGCTGAAAAATTGTTGCAGATACTAAATTCGGATGAAATTAGAGAGCGAATTAAGAATAAGTTTAATTTGATGAAACACTATGAGATAGAAGATGATGAAAAATACAAAAATACCAAGTTCATTAAAAAATGGGAAAGCAATGTAAATTTTAAACGGACAGAATTTCAGTCTGTCAGAGTGGATGTGCTGGACAAAGATCCCGTAATGGCAGCCAACATTGCCAATACTATTGCCGATTTGGTGGACTCCGTAAAAAATCGTATGCAAAAAGAGCGGGCTATCGAAGTTTTTAAAATAGTGGAAGAAGAATTTGATTATTTGAAATTATATGTAAAAAGTTTGGAAGATTCTCTGACCAAACTCCGAGAGTTGGGCGTTCATGAATATGAGGTGCAAGTGGAAATGTTTACCAAACAATATTCCGAAGCTTTGGCAAAAGGCAATATGAAAGCCGCTAAACTTCTGGAAGAAAAATTAGATAAGTTGGCTAAATACGGAAGTGCTTATGTATCATTAAGAGAAAAGCTGATATATGAAACCGAGCGATTAACCCTTTTGCGACAGAAATATGAAGAAGCCAAAATTGATGCGACCAAAAATATTCCTCATAAATTTATAGTGAACAGAGCCTATCCTGCGGAGAAAAAAGCTTATCCCATACGCTGGTTGATAGTGGTAGTTTCTACCATTTCAGCATTGGTGTTGGGGGTTATCGGGATTATTATTTTAGAGAATTATCAAAAATATGCGGTAAAAAGCCGTTCTTAATAAGGATGACGGAAAAAGTCAAATTATCACTTTTTTATTTAATTGGTTTTTTGTTTATTACGCTCAATTTATGGATGATTTATTTCCATGAGTTTTATTGGTTTAATTTATTGCCCGTAGCGCTTATTGTAATTGGGTTTGCATTGTTTTCACTGGATAAACTGGTGATGTTTATTGTATTTTTCACTCCTTTATCCGTTAATTTAGAACAACTGGAATTCGGGTTGGGGTTGGCACTTCCTACCGAGCCGCTTATTTTTGGAGCAACGCTGTTGTTTTATATCAAGCTGTTGCTCTACGAACGGTTTGATTACAAACTTATTCGTCATCCGATTACTTATGCTGTTATTTTTCATTTAGCATGGATTTTTATTACCGTTTTTCCCAGTGAAATGCCGCTGGTTTCTTTTAAATTTTTTGTGTCCCGATTGTGGTTTGTTACCACTTTTTATTTCATTGCCATGTATTTGTTTAAGCGAGATAAGTCTAATATTTTCAAATACATTTGGCTTTATATTTTAGGATTTGTTCCCGTAATTATTTATACCTTGTATAATCACGCGATAAGAGGTTTTGAACATCAACCGGCACATTGGGTAATGCAACCTTTTTTTAAAGACCACACTTCTTACGGGGCAATTTTGGCCATGTATCTTCCCTTTTTGGCAACGGTTTTATGGTCTAAACGATATATGTTCACCACTAAGATGGTTATTTTCTTGGTATTGCTGGTTTTTGTGGTTGGGGTAATATTCTCTTATACTCGAGCTGCATGGGTAAGTTTAGCCGGAGCATTTGCCGTATTTATGGTAATGAAACTGCGAATAAGATTTTCGGTTTTGGCTACGGTAGCTCTTTTACTGATAGGATTGTTTTTTGCGTTCAGGGTAGAAATTATGCAAAAACTGGAAAAAAACCGACAAGATTCTTCCGATGAATTAACCGAACATATTCAATCTATTTCCAATGTGGCTACGGATGCCAGCAATTTGGAGCGATTAAACCGGTGGAGTTGTGCATGGCGTATGTTTAAAGAAAGACCGGTTTTCGGCTGGGGACCGGGAACTTATATGTTTCAGTATGCTCCTTTTCAACGCTCTTATGAAATGACAGTTATTAGCACAAACTTTGGAGATTTGGGTAATGCCCACAGCGAATATTTAGGACCTTTAGCCGAACAAGGTGTTTTGGGTTTAGTTAATATGCTAATGATTGTAATGGTTTCAGTGTATGTTGGTGTTCGGTTATATTTTAAGATTCGAGACCCGGAAGATAAGCGGATAATAATGGCTGTATTACTTGGATTGATTACTTATTTTTTACACGGATTATTGAATAATTTTCTGGATACCGACAAAGCATCCGTTCCGTTTTGGGGATTTTTGGCAGTTTTAACAGTAATGGATGTGTATTATTCCGGTAAGAATACTTTAAAAGGTTAATTTACTTTATCTTTGTTTCTCAAGTAAATCAATGCATCTTTTTCTGAACCGAAAGATTGATTGGTAAGTTTCATTACTTCGTTTAAAACCGGCTGATTAGGATAAAACCGGTCGCGTGCAAAATGTAAATATTTCATAACCGTAAAAGGATTCCACCAGGTATAAAATCTCTTTTGAAAAGTTGCCGGAGATGCTGAATGCCGGTTTATTTCACTCATTTTGGATGTAAATTTTGGCAGAGTGATAAAATTTTGAATGGATTTTGGAACTTCCGGAAAACATTTTTCCGGTTTTTTTCGATAAGATTTCTCCATGATTTCAAAGAATTTCTTTAAATCAATAAAAGATTGAAAGTCATATGTGTAATAAGTTGTGGAATCGGTTTTTATTAAATCTGCAATGGCTTTTCCG
>CAZLMS010000220.1:0-657 GCA_964560645.1 uncultured Flavobacteriales bacterium
GATAGCGATAGGATTTATTCTTGTTAATATTCTTTTTTTTTTTTTTTCAAGTACTATGAGAGGTGGAACCTCATTGATTTACGTAATCATTTTTCCAGTTTTTTGGGGAATAACTTTAATAGCGGTTAGCATTTTAGCATTTAAGAATAGAAAAACTTGGTTTGAAAAAAGTATAAGTTTGTCGACCATAATTTTGCTAATTTTCTGTACACCCTTGCCATTACTGGTGTTTGCTGAATTGATAAAGCCAAAAATATCAAGATCAGGGACTAGCTATTGGTCCGAGGATGGAGAAACTTTGAAGACAGAAACTTGGATTTATAAACCAGGACAAATTGCTGCTAAAAAATATTGGACTTTAGAAACAGAAAATTGGACAGAAAAATCAGAAGATGAATTCAAACGTGATTCAATCTGGGTGTACTTTGATAAGAATGGTGATACTTTAAAAACAGAATATTACGAAAACGACAAACTGATAAAAGCGATTGAAAAATAACTTACCACAACAAAAGCTATACAAAATAGTTGCTGTTTGCAATTTTGAGGAAAAGTTATTGTAGGGTTTACGGTGGAATTTTATCTGCGAGAAAAATCCACAACTTTGTATAGCCCTGGCCATTCGCTTAAACCACCGCAATAAAAAACTCCTTGTAA
>CAZLMS010000220.1:667-3186 GCA_964560645.1 uncultured Flavobacteriales bacterium
GGTAACATAGTGTATAAGCAATGGCCGGCAAAGTGCTATAAATGAAACGATTATGAATATAATAAACAACGGTGCAAATATGAAACAAAGTGCGGAAAATCCCGCCCTGCTTACACACTGCTCATTCGCTTAAACCACCGCAATAAAAAACTCCTTGTAAAATAAAAAATCGTTTTCCGCCAACACTTTGGGGAAATGTAAATCAACAAAGATTTTATTCACTAAAAAGAATCTACGGGAAGCGTATCCGCCATAATAATATCGGCTTTACCGGCTTCACCGTAATTAGGAATTTTCACAAAACCGTCACCGTACAAAGTCCAAGAAGAATCTACCGTATAGGTAGAATCTATAACTGTGGTATCGTTCACCCGGTAAGTGTTAAATGTGAAAGTACCGGACATTTTTTTCTTTGCTTCCACTTTGTAAACGCCGGGATGTTCAAATTCATGAATGGTTTTTCCCGCAGCATTTGAAGTTTCTTCACTTAAAGTCTCTTTATACAAACATTCACTTTTTTCACCCGGAATGCAAAAAACAGAGACTTTTGCCCCCTCAACAGCCTCGCCTTTTTTATCTTTTACAAATATTTCGGCAGTAGGTTTTCCCATTGGTTTACAGGCGGCTATAAGAGCAGCACCGTATAAAAACAACAACACTTTATTGATGATTCGATTCATTGCTGAAAATTTTAATACTTTTGACAAATATAAAAAATAATTATGATTTGTTACGTTTTTATGAAATCCATACGATATTTAATCTTATTGGTTGCCTTTGGGGTACAAATGGTCTATGCTCAACAGGAAACCAAAGTAAAACTGATTACCAATAAGGGAACAATTATTCTCAAATTGTACGATGAAACTCCGACGCATCGCGATAATTTTAAAAAATTGGTAAGCGGCGGTTTTTATGATTCCACTCTTTTTCACAGAGTAATTAAAGATTTTATGATTCAGGGAGGAGACCCGGAAAGCAAAAATGCCAAACCCGGCAAACAGCTGGGCAACGGAGGACCCGGATACACTTTACCCGCAGAGTTTGTTCCCGGTATTTTTCACAAAAGAGGAGCATTGGCAGCGGCACGGCTCGGAGATAAAGAAAATCCCGAAAAACGCTCATCGGGGAGCCAATTTTATATTGTACAAGGAAAAAAATTTACCGAAAGTGAATTAAAAATACTTGAAACCCGTATCAACAAACGAATCCAAAAAAAGTTATATCAACAAGTAATTAACTCTTCCGAAATGGCGGAAGTAAGAAAGCAACTTGTTGAAGCTCAAAAAAATCAAGATGAGGAAACAATGAACAAAATAGTGAGCGAAAAAATACAACCTGTGGTAATGAAAAAATGGGAAGCGGAGAAATTTGAGTTTTCACCCGAGCAAATAGAAGCATACACAACCATAGGTGGAGCGCCGCATTTAGATGGAAGTTATACGGTTTTTGGGGAAGTAATTGAAGGAATGGAAGTGGTGGATGAAATTGCATCTCAACCTACCGATAAATACGACAGACCCATAAAAGACGTAATGATAATTAAAGCGAAAATTATTGAAGAATGAGCTTAGATAATTTAGACCAACTTATTTCTGAAGTAAACAATTTATCGGCTAAAGACGCTAAAGAGGCGGAAGAATTAAGAATAAAATATTTAGGACAAAAAGGAATAATCAAGCAACTCTTCAATGAGTTTAAAAATGTTCCGGGAGAGCAGAAAAAATTATACGGACAAAAACTTAATCTGTATAAAAGAAAGTTGGAAGAAAAAATTGCGGAACTCAAACAAAGTGCCGAAAAATCACAAGAGCAAACACAGTTGGTAAACGACATAACCCGTCCGGCTTTTCCATTTCCTTTAGGAACAAGACATCCCATAGCAATAGTAAAAAATCAAATTATTGAAATATTTTCCCGTATAGGTTTCAATGTTTCGGAAGGACCTGAAATAGAAGATGATTTTCATAATTTCACGGCATTAAATTTTCCGCAGGAGCATCCCGCCAGAGATATGCAAGATACTTTTTTTGTGCATAAAAACCCCGATTTTGCTTTGAGAACACATACTTCATCTGTGCAAGTAAGGGTAATGGAAAGCCAAAAACCGCCTATAAGAACCATTTCACCCGGAAGAGTTTATCGCAATGAAGCTATTTCAGCCAGAGCGCATTGTATTTTTCATCAGGTAGAAGGATTGTATATTGATAAAGGCGTATCTTTTGCAGATTTAAAACAAACTCTGTTATATTTCGCTAAAGAAATGTTCGGAGAAAAAACCCAAATCCGTTTGCGGCCTTCCTATTTTCCGTTTACGGAACCTAGTGCTGAAGTAGATGTCTCTTGTTCCATTTGTGCAGGTAAGGGGTGTAACGTATGTAAATATACAGGTTTTTTGGAAATTATGGGTTGCGGTATGGTAGACCCTAATGTATTGGAAAACTGCGGAATTGATTCTAATATGTATTCCGGATACGCTTTCGGAATGGGAATAGAAAGAATAGCCATGTTACAATATA
>CAZLMS010000220.1:3196-3711 GCA_964560645.1 uncultured Flavobacteriales bacterium
ATATAAAATTAACGATTTACGTTTGTTTTTTGAAAATGACATTGATTTTTTAAATCAGTTTACGGCAGCAGATGTTTATTAAAATAGGAACAATTTTTGCAGATGAAAGAGAAAGACCAATATAAAAATTATTATTTTAGCAACCTCTAATAAACAGTAAATATGGAACCTAAAAAAAATCCGCAAGTTGATATAGAAAACAAAAGAGCCGTACTTTTTGAAATCGGCTTGGTAGTAGCCTTAGCGGTGGTACTACTGGCTTTTGAATGGACGGTTTACGAAGTAAAAACCAAGTCTTTGGGCGATTTGCAGGTCGAAATTGAAGAAGAAGAGTTGGTTCCGATTACTCAACAAGAATTAAAACCTCCGCCTCCGCCTCCGCCTAAACCTACCGAAATAGAAATAGTAGATGATGAAGAAGAAGTAGAAGATGTAGAAATTGAAGATACTGAGATAGATGAAGAAACAGAGGTGGAAATTGTAGAAGTAGAAGAGGAAGAAGAGGTAGTGGAAGA
>CAZLMS010000221.1:0-3693 GCA_964560645.1 uncultured Flavobacteriales bacterium
AGGTTAAAAACAATCCCATCATAAAAGCAACTAAGTAATTAAATGTAATGGCAATAGAATTATTTACACGAAACTTCGGAAAAATTCTAAACAAAATAAATATCAATGAAGAACATAAAATACTGAGAATAAGATTTATCATGTTCTTGAAACGATTATTAAACTGTTATCATCTATTGTTTCCGTTCGAGTTATGCCAAAAGGAATGAGCGGTGCTTTAACGCCTGTCTCATAAGTATGAGAAGCTCGAAAAACTCTTATTTCATCCCAATAATTCTGTTGAATAAACGAATGTAGTGTTTGTGCGCCGCCTTCTACCAACAAAGATTGAATATTTTCTTGCCGTAAAACCTCAAAAAGTTGATTGAAAAAATCATCGAAATCTATTTTTTTGAGAAAGGTGTTTTTGCCTTTCCGGGCTTCCTCTCGGTTGTTTAAAACGAATGTTTTTTGCGTATCGTCATATATAGAATAACTTTCGGGAATTTCTAAATTTCGGTCTATTACCACGCGAACCGGATTTTTTCCCGCCCAATATCGTACATTTAATTGCGGGTTATCTTTTAAAACCGTATTTTTTCCTACCAATACAGCCTGCTCTTCGGTTCGCCATTTATGAGCGAGATTTTTAGAAATATCGTTAGATATCCAATAAGATTTTTGTTGATGATTTTCAGGTGCCATAAATCCGTTTAACGTCTCCGCCCATTTAAGAATGATATAAGGTCTTTTTTGCAGGTGAAAAGTAAAAAAACGTCGGTTTACATCATAACATTCTTTTTGCAATACATTTTCTGTAACTTCCACTCCGTTTTTTCTCAAAAAATCTACTCCTTTACCTGCCACTTCGGGAAAAGGGTCTAAATGTCCTACCACTACTCTGGGAATTTTATACTGAACAATAAGATTGGTGCAAGGAGGTGTTTTTCCGTAATGCACACACGGTTCAAGGGTTACATACATAGTGGAATGCAAAAGCAAAGATTTGTCTTTTACGGAATTTACGGCATTTACTTCGGCATGTGCTTCTCCGTATTTTTGATGATAACCTTCTCCGATTATTCGATTATTATGCACAATTACCGCCCCTACACAAGGATTTGGAGCTGTTCTCCCTAAACCCAATGCTGCCAATTGAACGGCTCGTCTCATGTATTGCTTGTCTGTCATTACTCAATGGTTACCAAGAATTTTCAAAGGTAAAAAATAATGCTTCCGCTGTATTTTTTACTCCATCTGTAAGAGAGTTTAATAACTGCAACTATGGTAAATGGCGGCTAATTAAACCTCGACCGTACTTGATATACTTTAAAGGGATTAGGGTTAATATAGCGAAGAGAAATCTCCAAAGCACTTCCTTTAAAAGGAGACAATGAATAATCATAACTAATACCCAATGCAAAATTAGCGTACTCTATGGTCATCATGCCTATTACAGCATCTTTCACTCTATACAAAGCTCCTATTGATATAGCCGTTTGATGTTTTAAATCCGTATAGTGAGATTCTTCCGATAAACGATACCAAAATAAATTTCCTATTATCCATTCATTGTGTTTTATTTGTTTTTCTATGAGTAATTGCGGTCTAAGAGCTATATTGGTATTGGAAATTCCATAATGTCCTTCTGCAAAAAGCGTAGGTTTCATGCCTATTCTGTCCAACTGATATTCATAAAATTTTTGTTGCGGACGAGATAAATGTCCTACAGCCAAGCCTACCCTCACCCATTTATTATCTTTAGAACTGAGTGTTGCTGCATTTTCCGTATAAAGCCAACTTACACCTCCCGATACATCTAAAAATGAAAATGCCTGAACATTTATACTTCCCGCCGGTAAATTAGCATTGTAACCGTATCCGTCAAACTGACTTCCCCATCTCGCATTCGAAGGGTCTATGCTTCTTTGTACAAAACCTGTCATTAATCCTGCGGAAACAAAATGATTATCGGAAACACGCACATGCGCCGCAAGGTTGATATTAGCTTGAAGAATACCCATATTTAAATCTCCTGCTATATCGCGATACGCAAAAGTGCCTAATCCTAACTTTGTATTTTTTCCTAATGCTTTAAACGTAAAAGGCATATCAAAAGAAAATGCATAGGTAGTATAGGGTATCCCCATGGTTGACCATTGGTTTCTATAATTCATTATGAACCTTTGATCGCCCGGAAAATTTCCCGCAAATGAAGGGTTTACCTGTAAAGGAGCTTCTTTAAACTGAGAAAAATGGATGTCTTGAGCTTTTAACTTGTAAAAAGCTATAACTATAAAAAATAAAACAAGCCAACGTGTATTCATAATATCATCGTATTAAAGTAATATTTCCTTGTTTTACGGTCTCTTTACCATTTATCAATAATGCTTTTACAATATAGGCATATACCCCTGATTGAGCAGGCTTGCCGTTATAAGTTCCGTCCCATCCGATACTCGGGTCGGTAGTTGTAAATACATTATTTCCCCAACGATCGTATATTCTAAATTCAATTTCTTGAATACAAGGGCTATACACATAAACTAAATCATTATCATTATCATCATTAGGAGTAAAAACATTAGGGATAAACAAATCGCCGCATCTGATTTCCACCGTAATTAAAATACTGTCGGTATTGGTGCATCCTTTCTCGTCTTTAACCCAAAGCATGTATTCGGTAGTTTCCGTCGGTGATGCTTCAGGTCTGAGACAATCAAAACAAGACAAATTATCTATAGGCGACCAATCAAAAACAGTTCCGTCTGCAATAGCCGGAATAACAAAAGACTGTCCGTAAGTCAATACCGTATCATTTCCTGCAAAAACCTCCGGCAAAGGATTTACTTTAACTAATACTTCCGAAGTATCCGAACATCCTCCGTTATATGCTATTACCGTATAGCTTGTAGTAGTGTCCGGGGAGGCTATGGGATTTAACTCGGTAGTATCGCTCAATGTTTCTGAATTACTCCACGCCACACTCGATATATTATCACCGGAAATCTTCAACTTTACGCTTTGTCCCATGCATATAGAATAGGAAGGCACCTCTGTTATTGCCGGTTGCGGAATTACAGTAACGGATATTTGAGCTACATTACTGCACCCATTAACATCTGTTCCCGTTACATGATATGTTGTCGAAACGCCAGGTGCTATCCAATTACCGTTTACTACCCCGTTGTCCCATACGTATGTATTTGCTCCGGAGGCTGTCAATTTTACACTGTCTCCTTCACAAATAGTATCAAACGGTAATGCTTCAGCTGTAATTGAAGGCAACGGGTTCACCGTAATAGTTATTTGCTCTATGGTATAGCATCCTGAACTATTAGTTCCGGTTACATTTAAAATCGTTGTGGCAGTCAGAGACACTGTTTCTCCGTTTACAATTCCATTATCCCAATTATAGGAATCTGCCCCGTAAGCCGTTAATGTTACAAATTCTCCTGAACAAATAGTTGTTGCCGGGGCTATGCTTACCGATAGAGACGGAACCGTATTTACCGTAATCGTTATTTGATCCGTGTTACTACAGCCGTTAGCATCAGTTCCTGTTACACTGTACACCGTCGTTGCCGTAGGGGTTACTGATGAGCCGTTTACTACGCCGTTATCCCATACATATATACTCGCTCCGCTTCCGCTCAACACTACCCCATCCCCCTGACATATCGATGTCCCCGGTGAGGCATTCGCCGTTACCGT
>CAZLMS010000222.1:0-3662 GCA_964560645.1 uncultured Flavobacteriales bacterium
ACCGTCAGAAATTTTGATTAGTTTTAAATTTTAAGAAAAAATATTTTTAATAATAATAAAAAAAAAAAAAAAATTTTAAATTATAATATTTTATATATAAGTGGTCGTGCAGGAGCAGCATCGTTAATAAAAGGGGCTACTTGGAGGTCGAGCAAATACAATCCGTCGGACAGGTGGTTAGGAACATATATCAGTTCCGTGATGGTTTTTTTAGGCAAGAGGGTTTGGTGAATTTCAAAAAATTCTTTATGACAAATCAGTTTTCCGTCATCTTTTTCTTTATCTACGGAAGGTAAGTCGGTTAACAGATGTTTTATTCCTTGCCGGTTGATTTGTTTGATAAAAGAAACGTCGAAATAGGGCGGGTTAGAGGAAGAATAATTTTTGGACAGTTTTTCTTCGGTATTGGGTAGAGTTCTTACAATAAGAGCTTCGGTTGCCGGGTTAAAGGATTTGGAAACAGGAAAGATTACTCGGTCGTTTTTTACAGGTTGGGGTTTTACGGTGATTAGTTCCGCAATAAACAGGGTTTTCGGTAAAAAATCAAGGACGTTTTGGTCAATATCTGTGATATGAGCGGCACATTCGGTATGTGTACCGTTACCGTGGGGGTTGAATAAAATGTTGCGAAAATTAACGGAAGCTCCTTTTGCTATTTCACCGATAAAGTTATCTGCCACTACCGGTTCAATTTTGGGATGAGGTACATGCCAAGCAGTTACTCCTTTTTTGTTTTGTATAGGAATGGAAATATCTGCAGGTTGAGATAAGTCCGCCCGGAAAACTTGGTTTTTAATATGAATTTGGACAATCATTCTACGATGAGGGAATTTCCGGTCATTTCCCGGGGTTTTTCGAGTTGCATAATTTCAATGAGTGTAGGCGCCACATCGGCTAGAATACCGTTTTTTATTTTTTTTACATTGTTATCAATTACGATACAGGGAACAGGATTTTTGGTGTGAGCGGTATTGGGGCTTCCGTCGGGGTTAATAGCATAATCGGCATTTCCGTGGTCGGCAATTATCATTACGGAGTAATTGTTTTTAATCGCTGTTGTTACTACTTTTTCGGTGCATTTATCTACGGTTTCCACGGCTTTGATAATGGCTTCGTACACACCGGTATGTCCTACCATGTCGCAATTTGCAAAGTTGAGACAGATAAAATCAGCAGATTGTTGTTCAAGTTCTTGTACAATGGCGTCGGTTACTTCCAAGGCGCTCATTTCGGGTTTCAGGTCATAAGTGGCTACTTTAGGCGAGGGAATCAAAATTCTTTTTTCTTTTGGAAATTCTTCTTCTCTACCTCCTGAGAAAAAGAAAGTTACGTGCGGATATTTTTCGGTTTCGGCTATTCGTATTTGTGAGCCGCCGAGTTTGGAAACTATTTCACCGAGCGTGTTTTGTAAATTGTCTTTTTCATATATTACATGTACATTTTTAAACTCTTCGTCATATCGGGTCATGGTAACATAGTAAAGCGGCAAGGTTTTCATTTCGTATTCGGGAAAATCTTGCTGGGTAAGTGCGATGGTAATTTCGCGGCATCGGTCTGTTCTGAAGTTGAAACAAATTACTACATCGCCGGGGTTAATCCTTCCGGCAGGGATTCCGTTGCTGTCAATTTTACAAATCGGTTTAATAAATTCGTCGGTAATGCCTTCATCGTAAGATTCTTGTATTGCTTGAACAAGGTCTTGGGCAGGTTTTCCTTTACCGTGTACTAATAAATCATAAGCCAATTTAATTCTTTCCCAGCGTTTGTCCCTGTCCATGGCATAGTAGCGTCCAATTACCGACACCAATTCTCCTTTGGATTTTTCCAGATGTCTGAGAAGTTTTTCGATGTAACCTTTTCCACTATGCGGGTCGGTGTCTCTTCCGTCTGTAAATGCATGAATATATACATTTTCGACGTTTTGTTGTTTCATTAAATCACACAAAGCATGCAAATGTTCTTGTGAAGAATGTACCCCTCCGTCGGAAACCAAACCCATTAAATGGATGTTTACCTTTTGTTTTTTGGCATGTTGTATGGCTTGAAGTAAAACAGGATGTTTAAAGAAGTTTCCGTTTTCTATTTCTTTATTGATTTTCACCAAGTCTTGGTATACGATTCGTCCGGCGCCTATATTAAGGTGTCCGACTTCGGAATTACCCATTTGTCCTTCGGGAAGTCCCACGTTCTCGCCATGCGTCAGCAGTTGAGAAAAAGGGTATTTTTTCATACACGCATCCATAAAAGGTGTGGAAGCATTGTAAACGGCATCCGATTTTGATTTGTCTCCTATTCCCCATCCGTCAAGGATTATGAGTATGGCTTTTTTCTTCATGATTTTTTAGTGGTAAATTCGACTGCAAAGATACTTCCTTTTGGCGTGTTATCTTTTACAAAAATCCGGGCATTTTGCATTTCGGCAAATTTTTTGGCTAAATACAGTCCTATTCCCGTACCGGAAGTTTTTCGAGTGTTTTCGTTTCCTATTCTGTAGAATTTTCGGAATATGGATTTTTTTTGATTATTTGGAATACCGATTCCATAATCAACAACTTCTAAAACGATTTTGTTTTGGGATTGAAATAATTTAACGGTGATGTTTTCTTCGGAGTATTTTAAAGCGTTGTCTATGAGGTTGTGAAGTATTATCTTTAAAGCGTCGTGGTTGAAGGATGCATATCTGCCGGGAGAAATGTCGTGAGAGATTCTGGGATTTTGCATGGTTTTTTCCAGTTCGTGAAGAATGCAATCGGAAATGTTTTGATATTTGACGGGAAGTTTAAAATTATCCGTATCAGCTTTAGCAGAATATATAAGATTGTTTATGAGGGCGGATAAGCGATGAAGAGAGTTAATTCCGCCGGAAACCATTTGTTCTTTTTGTGTTTCATCTACTTTGGGATTTCGGATGTTTTCCAGAATCATTTGCAATGCTGTAATAGGAGTTTTAAGTTCGTGGGTAACAGATAAAAGGAAGTTTTGTTGCTGTTGTACCATTTGCACTTGTTTTTTTAGGAAATAATGCGTGAAATAAGCGCCGATAAGCAGTAATATAAAAAAAACAAAGCCTTCTCCGAAGGTCATCCATGTTTTTCGATATAACCAATTTGAGGGAAGATTTTCGGAATTGAGGAAATAGAGTTGCTTGTTAAGGTCAATAATAAGATAAAGCCACCATCCGAATTGTATAAACACGTATACAACAAGTATGTAGAATATCAACAAGGGTTTCTTCATAATGTTATTCCTCTTCTTCCCAGCCGAGAATCATTAAGGCTTCGGAAATTTCGCCGAGGGTTTTCACGTCTTTTTGTTGTTCTGCCACAGTTTTCCCTTTGAGATAAACTTCTATGGCTTTTGAAGGCTTGCCGATAGCTTCATAAAGTTGTCCTAATTGATAATAAGAGGGTAGATAATCAGGATAGTTATGAACAAGATTAGAAAGTAGCTCGATAGATTTTTCGATTTTTCCGTGTTTTTTAAATTCAAGCGCTGCCGCATAGTTTAAAAAGGTATCATCCGGATTTTTTTCTAACATGGACAAAACTAGTTCCAAACGACTGTTCATTTACAGGAAATTAAGGGTTTTTTACAAATTTAAGGATTTTAGGGAAGGGTTTATCCTTTTACTTTTTTAAAATCGTATGTTTTTTCCATAAAAC
>CAZLMS010000223.1:0-245 GCA_964560645.1 uncultured Flavobacteriales bacterium
GTTTTGTTTAACCACGAATTACTTTGAACATTCCTTTTTGTTTTTTTCGACAAATTAATACAAATATGCTCAAAAAGTCTTTTGCGCAGTAATGATAGTTTCCCATTGAAAAATTATTTCGTTAATTACGTTCGTTTTCAAGAAGTACTGCCAATTACCAAATTTAAACAAAACTCACATTTTAAAGAAAGATAGTGAATTTCCAATTGTTTTTAAAAAAATCAATTTTTAGACGGCATGATTGT
>CAZLMS010000223.1:255-3652 GCA_964560645.1 uncultured Flavobacteriales bacterium
TAGCTTTGTTTTTTGAAAGCATAAATGGTTGAAAAATGAGAAAATGGTTTTTTATTGTATTCGGAGGAATATTTCTATTTATATTTACCATAGGTTATTATTATTCTTTTTATTATCAACTTTTATGGGTCGTAGTGCCTTTGTTTTTATTAGGGCTTTACGATATTATACAGCAAAAACACGCTATTCTGAGAAACTTTCCCGTTATTGGTCATTTCAGATATTTGTTTGAGGCTATTCGCCCCGAAATTCAGCAATACTTCATCGAATCCGATACCAACGGAACACCTTTCAGTAGAATTTACCGTTCTATAGCATACGAACGAGCCAAACACGAAACAGATACCATTCCGTTTGGAACCCAATTTGATGTGTACAGGGTAGGGCATGAATGGATTAACCATTCTCTTACACCCACTAAAATAGTCCGGGATATTAAAGTCAAAATAGGAGGAAAACACTGTTCCAAACCATATAATGCCAGCTACTTAAACATCTCTGCAATGAGTTTTGGAGCTTTAAGCAAAAACGCCGTATTGGCTTTAAATAAAGGGGCGGCAATGGGAGGTTTTTACCATAACACGGGAGAAGGAAGTATTAGTGAATATCATCTGAAATACGGGGGAGACTTGGTATGGCAAATTGGCACGGGATATTTTGGCTGTCGAACAAAAGACGGAAAATTTGCCGAGGAAGCATTTAAAGAAAAAGCACTGCTTCCACAAGTGAAAATGATAGAGTTAAAACTTTCGCAAGGAGCAAAACCCGCCCACGGAGGTATTCTTCCGGCATGCAAAAACACACCCGAAATTGCCAAAATAAGAGGAGTAGAACCCTACACAACCGTTTATTCGCCGCCGGCACATACAGCATTTTCCACACCGGTTGAAATGATGAAATTTATTCAAAGGTTGAGAGAATTATCCGACGGGAAACCCGTAGGATTTAAACTCTGTATCGGAAATCCCATAGAATTTATAAAGTTAGCAAAAGCGATGCTAAAAACCGGCATTACTCCCGATTTTATCACCGTAGATGGTGCGGAAGGCGGTACGGGAGCGGCTCCCATGGAGTTTTCCAACTCGGTGGGCATGCCGATGAAAGATGCCATAGTTTTTGTAAAAGACGTATTAGACGGTTACGGATTAAAAGAAGAGATAAAAATTATAGCTTCCGGAAAAATAATTACCGGATTCCATGTATTAAGGGCATTGGCTCTGGGAGCGGATTTATGCAACAGTGCGCGGGGAATGATGTTTGCTTTGGGTTGTATTCAAGCATTGCGTTGCAATACGGATTTTTGTCCATCGGGGGTGGCAACACAAAATCCCGACTTGTATAAAGGTCTCCATGTGGATATAAAAGCCGAAAGAATAAAAAATTTTCATGAGGAAACCGTAAAAGCATTTTTCGAATTAGTAGAAGCATGCGGCGTAAACAATCCTGAGGGAATTACCCGCCATCATATCTACCGGAGAGTAAACGAAAACACTATTCAAACTTATGAAGATATGTATCCGTACGTTCCGGAAAAAGCATTTTTGAAAAACATACCGACGGATTATTTAAAATGGCTGGAAAAAACAGATTGAAAATGTTAAAAAAACTAAAATCATTATTTCTTTTGATTTTTATCATTACTGCTTATTTACTAATCGGTTATTTTAGCTGAAAAAAAGTTTATGCATTTAACCATCGGTCCCGAAACAAAGCTCAAAGATTTGAAAAAAGAATTTAACGAGCAATTTCCCGTTTTGAAATTAGAGTTTTTTAAACAGCCCCACAAAGAGGGTGAGGGAAACAGCATTAAAGAAAAACTCGATCCCGAAACACGAGTACATGATTTAAACCCGCAATTGGAAAGTTTTCACATGGAGTTTGATGAAAACATTAAAGTATGGGAATTAGAACAACTGTTAAAAGAAAAAACAGGATTGAATATACAAGTGTTTTACAAAAGAGGCAGTTCATGGATAGAAACCACTCATAGCGATGAAGCCACTTTGCAAGAATTATTACAAGAACAATAAAAACAATAAATCATGAAAAACATTTTAGTCCCTACAGATTTTTCGGAAATATCCGAAAATGCGGCTCGAACAGCTGCCGAAATAGCTAAAGCCAATCAATCAACCGTTTATTTACTGCATGTGGTGGAATTACCCACGAATGTATCACCTCACAATCCTTTTATGGAATATTTCGATACGGAAGAAGGTTTAAAGGTGTTAAACGCCATAAAAGCTCAGTTTGAGGAGTTTATACAAAAACCTTTTTTTAAGGATGTAAAAGTAGTAGAGGCATTGCAATTTGACGGTGTTTACGAATCCATTATCAAGAACGCCAAAAAACATGATATAGATTTAATTGTAATGGGAACGAAAGGGCACGATACCGTGGATGATTTTGTATTGGGTTCCAACACCGAAAAAATATTAAGACGAAGCGAGTGTCCGGTATTGGTTTTAAAAAACAAAATTGACCACTTTAATCCGAAAAACATAGTATTTGCATCTTATTTCGATGAAGAGGCATACCCTAACTTTGATAAAATTTTGAATGTATTGAAACCATACGATTATACCTTGCACTTACTCAAAATAGTAACTCCTCATACATTTGAAAGCATGGAAGAAAGCCGTGAAAGATTAAACAATTTTCAATCTAAGTGGAAATTAGATAATGCTCAAAAACACATTTACAACGATTATACGGTAGAAGAGGGGGTAGCCGCGTTTTGCAAAGAAATAGATGCGGATTTATTGGTAATGGAAACTCACGGAAGAAAAGGGTTAAGCCATATTCTATACGGAAGCATCGCGGAAAGCACTTTTGAATTGGTAGATATTCCCGTGTTAAGCATCAGAATAAAAGAAGAATCTTAACAAATGTAATTCGGGCTACATAAGATAACTGTAAAAAAATAACCTTTGCAGTATTGTATTTCATTACATGAATCGAATTTTTAAAAAATATCGTTTATCTGTATTATTTGCTGTATTGGGAGGTATTATAGGATATATTTATTGGATGTATTGGGGATGTGAAAATGGTTGTCCCATAAAATCAGTATGGTGGATGATGGTGTTATATGGGAGTTTATTGGGATGGTTGGCAGGAGAAAGTGTTAAAGATTTTTTAGTAAAGGATTAATGTTCAGCAAGCTCATACACCCAAATTTCGTCTTTTAGCTTGTTTTTTCCTTCTTCTATCACAATTCCTGCAAGTATCGAATTACCGTCGTTACTCCAAACCACATAAGCCGGCATAATTCGTTTTCCTGTATAGTCTGCAGAATCGGGGCAATTGTATGAAGTAATCGGATATTTTCTGGAACCGTCGGCTTTCATAAGCCAAAATTCAGCTTTTCCCCATTTATACCATTTTTTGCCTTTTC
>CAZLMS010000224.1:0-3644 GCA_964560645.1 uncultured Flavobacteriales bacterium
TTATTACCACCCCGTATTTTTCTTTGTAATATTGAACAAAATTGCGGGTGCTTTCACTTAAATTCTGTCCTTTTGCATATACCTCGCGAAGTTCTTTTATGATGTTTAAAGCATGAGCGTCATTTTGGAAAATTTCATTTAATTCATTAAAAACTTCATCTATTTTTTCCAAAGACAATTGGCCTACAGGTTCATTATTTGCTTCCCGTTGCCATTTTATTTCTTTTCCGTACACATACAGTTTACTTATCTCCTCAAAATCGTGGTCTTCGGAAGCCATCCAAAACACTGGAACAAAATTGTTTTCGGGAAAATGATGTGCTAATTCTTGTGCCAGTTTGACGGTATGAATGATTTTATGAAAAAAATACGCAGGACCTCCCAGCACACAAAGTTGATGTCCCGTGGTTACCGTATAAGTATTATTCTCTTTTAGCAATCGTATGTTTTCTAAAACTTTAGCACCTGCATTTTTATTTTGTTCCAACAACGCTTCTACCAAGTTTTCCCTGTGCCGGAAAAACTTGCTTTTATTTTCCATTACAGATTTAAACGCCTGCTTGTCAGGAAAATAATCTACCAACGGATTTAACAACGGATTTTTCTCTAAATATGCCCGGATAAGTTTGTTGGAAACAACCTCTTGTAAAGGAATTTTTGCGATGAGCTGCATCTTAAACATGAATAGTTTCCAGATACTTTAACACGTTTTGTTCTATGCGTTTTTCTATGTTTGAAGTATCGGTTTTTTGAAAAGATTCTCCCGTAAGTTTTTCATAAAGTTCAATATAGCGTTCCGAAACGGAATTTACAAACGCTTCGGGCATTTCAGGGATTTGCTGTCCTTCTTTACCTTGAAATCCGTTTTCCATAAGCCATTCCCTTACAAATTCTTTAGACAATTGTTTTTGTTTTTCGCCTTTCGCCTGACGTTCTTCATAACCTTCCGCATAAAAATATCGCGACGAGTCGGGCGTGTGAATTTCGTCTATCAATCGAATGTTTCCCTCACTGTCTTTTCCAAATTCATATTTGGTATCTACCAAAATTAAACCTCGTTCGGCAGCCATTTGAGTACCTCTCTCAAATAAATGATAAGTATATTTTTCCAAAAGTTCGTAATCTTCTTGCGAAACAATTCCTTGAGCAATTATTTCTTCTTTGGAAATATCTTCATCATGTCCTTCTTCCGCTTTGGTTGCCGGCGTAATAATCGGAGAAGGAAATTTGTCGTTTTCTTTCATCCCTTCGGGCAATTCCACTCCACACAACACTCGCTTTCCTTGTTTATATTCTCGCCACGCATGACCTGCCAAATATCCTCTGATTACCATTTCCACTTTAAACGGTGTGCATTTTCGTCCGACGGATACGTTAGGGTCGGGAGTGGCTTCAAGCCAATTAGGAACTATATCTTCCGTGGCTTTTAAAAATTTTGCCGCTATTTGATTTAAGACTTGACCTTTGTATGGAATTCCCTTAGGGAGAATTACATCAAAAGCCGATATTCTGTCTGTAGCAATCATTACCAATAAGTCGTCATTAATGCTATATACATCGCGGACTTTCCCTTGGTAAAAAGCTGTTTGTCCGGGAAATTTAAAGTTTGTTTTTACAATGGTTCCGGTTGTCATTTATCCTTTTGTTTTTGAGTGACTTTTTCGTCTTTTTTATATGCAGCAATTATTTTTTTCACCAACGGGTGTCTTACCACATCCGTCTCGTCTAAAAAGATGGTAGATACACCTTCCACGTTTTCCAATGCTCTCAATGCTTGCACTAAACCGGATGGTTTATTGGCAGGCAAATCTATTTGCGAAACATCTCCGTTAATAATAAACTTGGAAGTTTTTCCCATCCGGGTTAAAAACATTTTCATTTGCTTTTCCGTAGCGTTTTGAGCTTCGTCGAGTATCACAAAGGCGTTATCGAGTGTTCTTCCGCGCATAAAAGCAAGCGGTGCAATCTGAATAATTCCTTTTTCGGTGTATTCATTAAGTTTTTCAGGGTTTATTAAATCACGAAGGGCATCATAAAGCGGTTGTAAGTATGGGTCCAGTTTTTCTTTTAAATCGCCGGGCAAGAAACCTAAATGTTCGCCGGTTTCCACTGCCGGCCGTGTTAAAATAATTCGTTTCACCTCTTTATTTCTCAAAGCTCTTACCGCCAAAGCTACAGCCACGTATGTTTTTCCTGTTCCGGCAGGTCCTACGGCAAAAACCAAATCGGTCTTGTTTACAGACTCTACCATTTTATGTTGGTGAGGCGTAAGAGGTTTTACGGGCTTGCCGCCGGCTGCAAACACTATTACATCGTTCAAGTCGGATTTCAGGTGTTTTTCGGGCTCATCTTCCATCAATTTTTCAATTACATGCTCATTTAGTTTATGGTACTTATTGAAGTATTTTACAATAAGCTTAAATTTATCCTCAAAACGCTCCAATTCGCTTTTATTACCTCGAGCTTTTATTAAATCTCCCCGTGTAATAAATTTTATTTTCGGAAAATGTTTGGTAATTTCTTTAAAAAGGGATAAATCGGCGCCGAAAATTTCTCTCGGGTCCACCTCCCCTAACTGAATGATGGTTTCTTGCAAGATATTGTTATTTTGAATTGAACAATTACTAACTTTGGCAAAGTTAATTTTTTTAATCTTTGAGGTGCTAAAAAATGGGGATTATTACTTTTACTTCCGACTTGGGGAATAAAGACTTTTATGTTTCTGCCGTGAAAGGAAAAATTCTTTCTTTAAATCCTGATGCTCAAATAATTGATATTTCTCACGAAATTGAAAAATTCAACATTATTGAAGCGGCTTTTAATGTAAAAAACATCATTAAAGACTTTCCCGAAAAAACCGTTCATATTATTAGCGTATTGCCCGAAGCCACCGAAACTTCTCCTCACTTAATCTGTGAATACAAAAAGCAATATTTCATAGCTTCCGATAACGGCATTTTTTCTTTGATATTCGAAAGTAACCCGGATAAAATAATAGAACCGGTTATTACCTACGACAGCGACTCCACTACTTTTCCGACTAAAGATATTTTTGCCAAAATCGCAGCCCATCTCTCCAAAGGAGGCAAGCCGGAAGATTTGGGCGGAATAAGAGACAGTTATTTGGAAAGGACCACCTTTCTCCCGGTATATTCGGAAAATTTCATTCAAGGTACGGTTATATACATAGATTCGTACGGAAATTTATTTACCAATATTACGCAAAGATTATTTGAAGACGTAAGAAACAAAAGGCGTTTCACCATTTTAATCCGCGGAAAAGAATATCGAATTTCATCCATAAGCAAATCATACAATGATGTGCCTTCGGGTGAAATTGTGGCTTTGTTTAGCGATACCGGATATTTGGAAATTGCCAATAACTTGGGAAACGCGTCTAATTTGCTAGGATTACAAAAAAATGACACCATAAGAATAGAATTTGAACAATAATAAAATGATCATCAGAATAGTAAAAATGACTTTCGCAACGGATAAAACCGATGAGTTTTTACAAGTATTTGATACTTCGAAAAACAAAATAAGAAATTTCAAAGGATGCCTTCATCTGGAACTTTTACAAGACATTCATCATCCTAATGTTTTTTTCACCTACAGCTGGTGGGAAAGCGAAACAGATTTGA
>CAZLMS010000225.1:0-3638 GCA_964560645.1 uncultured Flavobacteriales bacterium
GTTTCGTTGCAAATTCCGGCAATGTTTTCCAAAGAACCGTTGGGATTACTTTCAGGTGTAATATTACCGTTTTCATCACAATATCGAAATAAAACTTGGTCTTGGTCGTTGAGTTTTTTAATAGTATCTGCAGAAGCATAAAAACGACCTTCCCCATGGGCAATAGGAATATTTAAAGGTTGAGAGGTGTTACAATGGCGGGTAAGTATAGTTTGGGTTGTTTGCGGCAAAATATAAGTGTTTTTACATATAAACTTCTGATTTTCATTATGTAATAAAGCTCCCGGAAGAAGATGCGATTCACACAAAATTTGAAATCCGTTGCATACTCCAAATACGTATCCGCCTTTTTCGGCGTGTTTTATTACTTCGTTCATTATAGGAGAGAAGCGGGCAATGGCTCCCGAACGCAAGTAATCTCCATAAGAAAACCCGCCTGGTAATATGATAAAATCGCAACCTTTTAAATCGGCTTCTTTATGCCAAAGCTTTTCAACCTTTTGTCCCATAATGTCGCGAAGTACATAAACCATGTCTTCATCGCAATTAGAACCGGGAAAAACAACAACTCCAAATTTCATAATGTGATTTTTTGGCAAAAGTACAATATTAACGCAGGCAAGTTATTTTCTTTTCAACCCTTTTTCATCAAATATAAGCGGAAGCAAAGTTTTTATTCCTTCTACCACCCACACTTCGTCGGTTTGACCTTTTAAAACAATTCTGATTTTGTTGTGATGGCGGTTTTCATATTCGGCAATAACTTGCCGGCAAGCGCCACATGGTGACACTGGTTGATGCAGCTCGAAACGGTTGGTTTTGGCTACAATGGCGATGGTATTTATCGGAACATCCGGATACAATGCACCGGCATTAAATACGGCTACCCGTTCTGCACATAATCCTGAAGGGTAGGCAACGTTCTCTTGATTATTTCCCGTAATTATTTTTCCGTTTTCCAACAATAATGCAGCTCCCACATAAAACTCCGAATACGGAGCATAAGCTTTGTCGGCGGCTTTATATGCTTTCTTCAACAGATTTCTGTCGCTTTCGGAAAGCTCGTCTTGATGGCTGTATATTTTTACTTCCGTAATTATTTTCTTTACATTCATTGCTGGTAAATTAAGACCACAGCATAAGCAGAAACTCCTTCTTCACGTCCTACAAAACCCAATTTTTCCGTAGTGGTAGCTTTGATGGAAATCTGACCGGAATGAATTCCCGTTACTTCGGCAAGGGTGTTTTTCATGGTTTCAATATAAGGTTTTATTTTTGGTTTTTGAAGGCAAATAGTAGAATCAATATTCCCGATTCGGTAATTATGTTCTTTAAGCAGATTTACTACTTTTTTAAGCAAAATTTTGCTGTCGATACCTTTATATTCATTGGAAGTATCGGGAAAATGATAACCGATGTCTTTCAGGTTGGCAGCGCCGAGCAATGCATCGCAAATGGCATGGATTAACACATCTGCATCGGAATGGCCCACTGCACCTTTCTCGTGCGGAATTTGAATGCCGCCCAGCCAAAAATCTTGGTTTTCTGCAAGTTGATGTACATCAAACCCGAATCCCACCCTGAAATTAACCATTTTCTTGTTCTGATTTTAGCCCTTCAAAATTAAATTTGAGTGTAAACCGTAAGGTGTTTTGAAGCGGTGATTTTTGAGTAGCTTGAGCAGCATTAAAGTATGCAGGAATTAAATACGAAAAATCTAAGGCGAACACATTGTATTTTAATCCTGCTCCTAAGGTAACAAACCTTCTGTTTCCTTTTCGGGGATGCTCCCAAAAATAGCCGGCGCGTAAAGCAAATTGGTCGCCATACCAATATTCGGTTCCGAATCCCCAGGTAATTTCTTGCAATTCTTCTCTAAAAACACTGCCTTTTTCAATTTTCACAGTTCCGTCGGAATTATATACATAGTTTCCGTCTTCATCGGTAACGGGAATTCCCGGGGCATCGGAAAATGACCCGAAAACACCGCTGGCTACCGGACGATTGGGATCTTTACCGGCTAAAATACTGTCTGTTCCTTGTTTATATAAAGGAGGAGAGGGTACAAGCAGTTTGTTTATATCCAGTGCAAATGTTAGGCGATTAAAATCGTCAATATGAATAGTGGTTCGCGGACCGATTCTTAAATTGATAGGAATAAAATCTTTTTGGGTAGATTGAGGAGAGTAATTCATTTTGTTGCCGATATTAGATACCACGGCACCGAAAGCAACTTCGGCATCTTTTTTCAGCAGCGTTATATTAGTATTTTGATAGTACATAGACACATCGGCGGCAACAGCCCGTCCTACGGAGGTTTCCGAACCGGCTACAAATTGCCCTCCGGTTAAGTTAGAGCTGATGTATCGCAAAGCGATTCCTCCTGAAAAATATTTACTTAACAATCTTGAATATGCAATGTCAAAAGCAAATTCGTTGGGATTAAATTTAATAGTATTATTTCCGTTTAGGTCGGTAAACTGAATGTCTCCCAAACTAAAATAGCGCAAAGAAGCACCGATGGTTTGAAACTTGTCAATCTTTTTGTAGCCTGATAAATAGGAAAGGTTAATATCCGGCACAAGTTGACGGAGCCACGGAGTATAAGAAACCGATAAACCCAATTCATCTTCTACAAAAGCCAATTTAGAAGGATTCCAGTGAATGCTGTTGCCGTCAGGAGAGGTTGCTGCTCCTACATCACCCATACCTCCGGCTCTGGAATCGGGTGCAATCAGCATAAAAGGCACAGCTGTGGTAATGGTATTTAATCCGATTCTTTGAAATTTCTCACTAAGCGTTTGAGATACGCCGTGGAAATATATACAAGCAAAAAACAATGAAGCTAAAACAATCTTTTTCATTTCACAAATCCTAAATACAAATATGAGAAATTTTTAACAAAGAAGTGAAACGATGTGGCAAATGGTTTATTGTATGAAGAAAATTTTATGCAACTTTTAATTTGCTAATTGCAGATTTGTTAAACTTCTCTTGAGCATATTCTAAGGTAACGGTAAACGTTTTTGGCTTTTTTTCCATTGAAGGAACTTCAAACATGGCATCTGTCATAATGGCTTCGCAAATTGAACGCAACCCTCTGGCACCCAGTCTGAATTCTACAGCTTTGTCAACAATAAAATCTAATACGGCTTTTTCAAAATTCAATTTAATACCTTCTAATTCAAAAAGGTATTGATATTGTTTAATGAGAGCGTTTTTGGGTTCAGTCAGTATTCTTCGGAGTGCTTTTTTATCCAATGCATTCAGGTATGTAACTACCGGTAATCTACCGATAAGCTCGGGAATCAACCCGAAAGATTTTAAATCTTGGGGAGAAACATATTTTAAAATGTTTTCTTTGTCTATTTTATCGGACTTTTTGGAAGCATGGTATCCAACGGAAGAGGTATTTAAACGTTTTTCTATATGTCTTTCAATACCGTCGAAAGCACCGCCGCAGATAAAAAGAATATTTTTGGTATCTAATTGAATAAGTTTTTGTTCAGGATGCTTTCTTCCCCCTTGCGGAGGGACTCCGATAACATTTCCTTCCAGTAATTTTAGTAGAGCTTGCTGAACTCCTTCTCCGGAAACATCTCGTGTAATGGAGGGGTTGTCGCTTTTTCTGGCAATTT
>CAZLMS010000226.1:0-3637 GCA_964560645.1 uncultured Flavobacteriales bacterium
CTGTTTACTGATGTATATTATCTAATTGATAAATAGCTTATATATGATTATCTACCTGTACATGTAACCTTCTCACCTAACAAAAAGCAGAAGCAAAAAGGGAATTTAACGCGAGTTTTTGTTTAAATACAAGCTTTCTACAAAGCCTTTTATCTTTTTGTTCTTTACATTTTCTTAACCAAAACGCGCATTAAAAAATGATTTTTCTCATTTTTTATTTAGAAAGTTTCTAAATAATTCCTAATATTGCAGCATGAAAATTCTGGTGGCAAACAGCGAAGATATTACGGGAAGCGGTTTGGTTTGGCTTATTCGGTCTATATCCGAAAATTATGAAGTAAAGCGAACCGATGCTGCAGAAACCCTTTTTTCATTATTAGCTGTTTTTTCACCCGATATTCTTTTCATAGATTATCTTTCCGAAGGGTTTGATGTAGAAGTCATAAAAAAAGTAAAACAACTTTATCCCGATTTAAAAATTATTGCCGTTACCGAAAAAACCGAAAAAAGAAATATTTTAAAGGCATTATCTTTCGGAGTATCGGCTTATTTGTTAGAATGTTGCGATGTAGTTGAAATTAAAGAGGCTATCAATGCCTCTTTGAAAAAAGAACAATTTTTTTGCGGCAAAATCCTCAATCAATTAAACCGCACGGAAAGTTTTGATTGCCGGGGTGTAAATTTGTCGGAAAGGGAAGTGGAGATTATCACATTAATAGCCAAAGGGTACACCGCCAAAGAGATAGCTGATAAACTTTGTCTAAGCACACATACCGTAAACACACACAAAAAGAAAATCATGCGCAAAGTTGGCGTGAAAAACATTGCCGAATTGGTAATGTTTGCCATTCAAGAAGAGTTTATTCTTTGCGGCATAAGTTCTTGAGAAAAAATCTGTTTCTTTGATAACTCCGGAGTAAAATCGGATGTTGGGTTTTATGAAATTCATACCGTGCAATTTTTCTATCTTTGCAACCTTTGTAAGACAACCTGTTAGATATGAAAAAATACCCTGAATATAAACAGTTGAATTTATCGGCTGTTGCCAAAGAAATATTAGAAAAATGGGATAAAAACAATACTTTCGAGAAAAGTATCGAAACCCGCGAAGGAAATCCACAATTTGTTTTTTACGAAGGTCCGCCTTCGGCAAACGGTTTACCGGGTATTCACCACGTAATGGCACGCACCATTAAAGATTTATTTTGCCGTTTTAAAACAATGGACGGCTATCAGGTTTACCGAAAAGCCGGCTGGGATACTCACGGGTTACCGGTTGAGTTGGGCGTTGAAAAAGAATTGGGCATTACAAAAGAAGACATTGGCAAAAAAATATCGGTAGCCGAATATAACGAAGCGTGTAAAAAAGCCGTAATGCGCTACACCGACGTGTGGAACGATTTGACAAAAAAAATGGGCTATTGGGTAGATATGGAACATCCGTATGTTACCTATCATACCAAATATATGGAAACTGTTTGGTGGTTGTTGAGCCAAATTTACAAAAAAGGATTGCTCTACAAAGGATACACCATTCAACCCTACTCACCCAAAGCCGGCACGGGATTAAGCTCGCACGAACTTAACCAACCTGGATGCTATCGTGATGTAACGGACACAACCGTAATAGCACAATTTAAAGCCATTAAAGACAGTTTGCCCGAAACGCTAAAACCTTATGGCGACAACTTGTATTTATTAGCTTGGACAACCACACCTTGGACATTACCTTCCAACACGGCATTGGCTGTAAATCCGAAAATTGACTATGTATTGGTAAAAACCTACAATCAATACACCCACCAACCGGAGTATGTGATTTTAGCCAAAGCATTATTAAATAAAGTTTTTTCGGGAAAATATGTGCAAGTTGAGACTGAAGAGGAATTAAATGCTTACAATCCCGAAGATAAAAAAATTCCATTTTTCGTTCATTCTACATTTAAAGGCGAAGAATTAATTGGCATAAAATACGAACAATTATTGCCTTATGCTCAGCCCTATCAAGATGCAGATAAAGCGTTTAGGGTAATTCCGGGAGATTTTGTTACAACCGAAGACGGTACCGGTATTGTTCACATTGCACCAACCTTTGGTGCCGACGATGCGCGCGTTGCCAAAGAAGCCGGTGTTCCGCCCATGTTGGTTTTGGATGAAAACGAAAATCCTGTTCCGTTGGTAGATTTACAAGGTAAATTCCGTCCCGAAATGGGCGAATTTGCCGGAAAATATGTAAAAAACGAGTATTACGCCGAAGGCGAAGCCCCTGAAAAGTCGGTGGATGTAGAAATAGCCATCAAACTGAAAGAAGAAAACAAAGCCTTTAAGGTAGAAAAATACAAACACAGTTATCCGCATTGCTGGCGTACCGACAAACCTGTGCTTTACTATCCGCTCGATTCGTGGTTTATTAAAACTACTGCCGTAAAAGAGCGAATGATTGAACTGAACAAAACCATCAACTGGAAACCCGAAAGCACCGGAACAGGACGTTTTGGCAATTGGTTGGAAAACCTTAACGATTGGAACTTGTCACGTTCGCGTTATTGGGGAATTCCTATTCCTATTTGGCGCACCGAAGACGGTTCGGAAGAAAAATGCATCGGTTCTTTGGCGCAATTAAAAGAAGAATGTCAAAAAGCGGTTGACAAAGGATTGATGAACGAAAATCCTTTTGCCAATTTTAACCCGCAAGACGAATCCGAAGAGCATTACAACCAATTTGATATTCATAAACACATTGTAGATGACATTATTTTGGTGAGCGACAGCGGAAAACCTATGCATCGCGAACCCGATTTGATTGATGTTTGGTTTGATTCCGGCTCAATGCCTTATGCTCAATGGCATTATCCGTTTGAAAACAAAGAATTGATTGACGAACGAAAATTTTTCCCTGCCGATTTTATTGCCGAAGGAGTTGACCAAACGCGAGGATGGTTCTTTACCTTACACGCCATTGCGACCATGGTTTTTGATTCGGTAGCATATAAAAATGTAATGTCAAACGGTTTGGTGTTGGATAAAAACGGACACAAAATGTCTAAACGATTAGGCAACGCCGTTGACCCATTTGAAACGCTCGAAAAATACGGACCCGATGCTACGCGCTGGTATATGATTACCAATGCTCAACCTTGGGATAACCTTAAATTTGATATTGACGGAATTGTAGAAGTACAACGTAAATTTTTCGGTACACTTTATAACACCTATGGATTTTTTGCCCTTTACGCCAATATCGACGGGTTTACGTATGCCGAAGATGACATTGCTTACGAAAAACGTCCCGAAATAGACCGCTGGATTTTATCCAAATTAAATACATTGATAAAAAATGTCCATCAGGCATACAACGAATATGAACCTACACGTGCCGGCAGATTGATACAAGAATTTACCATCGACCAATTGAGCAACTGGTATGTTCGTTTATGTCGTCGCCGTTTTTGGAAAGGTGAATATTCTGAAGATAAAATTTCTGCTTATCAAACATTATACACTTGTTTGGAAACCATTGCGCGCTTATCGGCACCTGTTGCGCCGTTTTATATGGATAAACTCTATTCCGATTTAACATCTGTAACACAAAAAGGAAATACCGAATCGGTACATTTGGCAGATTTTCCAAAAGAAA
>CAZLMS010000227.1:0-3582 GCA_964560645.1 uncultured Flavobacteriales bacterium
GTACGGTTGGGTTTATAGCTGTCGTATTTTTTATTGTGATATAAAATCCAATTGGGTTTAAATACGTGAAAATCTTTTTGAGTAGTATGCAGACCTGTGGTATCATTAAATAATACACGTGAAATAATGATTTGGTCTAACATACCCCATTCACCTTTATAGGCATGAGAGCCTAAGCCGTTTACTGCAAGTTCGGCTGCCAAATTATATAATTCTCTTTCGCTTTCGGGGCATCTTTGGTTGGTAGCATTCAAAAATCTGTAAATACTCACATCGAAAGGATAATCATTAAAATCACCCATAATAATAATTTTAGCATGAGGATTCACATCAAATAAACTGTCCACTTTTTCTCTAACCAATTTGGCAGCAGCAACTCTTCTAATCTCGGAACGAGCTTTCCCTCCCCATCTTGAAGGCCAATGATTTAAGAAAAAATTCAAGGTGTCTTGCTCTATAATTCCCTGAACATAAAGAATATCTCTTGTAGTAGCGGAATCGTTGTCAGGAAGATGAACTCGATAAAAAGAATAATGCAGCGGTTTAAAAGAGCCTTTCTTGTACAGCATCGCCACGTCGATACCTCTTTTGTCGGGGCTTTCTTTGTGAATAATCCCATATTGATTTGCCAAGGGACCTGTATGAGAAAGGTCTTCTACCACTTTGCGGTTTTCCACTTCATATAACCCGATTACGGTGGGTAAATTAACAGAGTCAATAGCACCAAGCACTCTTGCTATGTCTGCCAGTTTTTTGTTATATAATCCTTCTTTCCAGCCGTATTTTCCTCCGGGAGTAAAATCTTCATCACGAGTATTAGGGTCGTCGTAAATGTCAAACAGGTTTTCTACATTGTACGATACAATCAAATATTGCTTTTCTTGACTATTAACTAATTGTGATATAGTTAATAAGATGAAAAATAAAAATATCTTTTTTTTCATAAATTGATAATTGGTTTGGGTATCAAAGATTAAAACAGTAATTTAGCAAAAATAAATTAAAAACTGTGCCAAATATGAAACAATTTATTTTACGAAAAACCTTGATTGCATTCGTTGTATGGTGTTTTATAGCAGCTAAAGTTTCGGCTACCGAAGGTATGTGGCTGCCTTTGTTGTTGGAACAACTTAATGAGGATGAAATGAAAAGTATGGGATTGAAAATTACGGCTAAAGATATTTATGACATCAACAACGGTAGTTTGAAAGATGCTATTGTACGTTTTGGCAACGGTTGCACGGCAGAAATAATTTCAGATAAAGGATTGCTTTTAACAAATCACCATTGCGGCTATGGTCAAATACAATATCACAGTTCCGTAGAACATGATTATTTAAAAGACGGATTTTGGGCTGAAACACAGGAAGATGAATTGGCAAACCCCGGGTTAACAGCCACTTTCATTGTAAGAATAGAAGATGTAACAGACAAAGTACTGGAAGGCGTAAAACCCGGCGCCTCAGAAAGCGACCGTGCCGACCATGTAAAGAAAAACATTGAAAAAATTAAAGAGGAAGCCGTAAAAGGCACTCATTACGAAGCCGTTATCAAACCGTTTTTTTACGGGAACAAATATTATATGTTTATTACCGAAACGTTTAAGGATGTGCGATTAGTAGCTGCTCCGCCGAGTTCCATCGGAAAGTTCGGCGCCGATACCGATAATTGGATGTGGCCCCGTCATACCGGCGATTTTTCTATTTTTAGAATTTATGCCGGAAAAGACAATAAACCTGCCGAATTTTCTCTCGAAAATGTGCCTTACAAGCCTCGCAAAAGTTTAACTATCTCCATTAACGAAGAAAAAGAAGGCGATTTCACAATGGTTTACGGATTTCCGGGGAGAACACAAGAATACCTCATATCCGATGCCGTGGATTATATATTAAACAAATCCAATCCCGCTAAAATTAAATATCGCCGTAAAGTGCTTGATATTCTCGAAGCTCAAATGAAATTAAGCGATGAAATACGAATTAAATATGCTGCCAAACACGCTCGCATCTCGAACTATTACAAAAAATGGATAGGTGAAAACAGAGGTTTGAAAAAATTAAACGCCGTAGAAGTAAAAAAACAGCAAGAAGCAGATTTTCTACAAAAAATCAATGCCAATCCTGAATGGAAAGAAAAATACGGTAATGTGATTCCCGAATTAAAACGTTTATATGCAGAAATAGAACCCTTGGCATTTTCCAGAGAGATGTTTATCGAATTGGCGTATTACGGACCGGAAATATTTCGATACGCCTTTACTTTCCGCTCTTTGGTAAAAGAAGCAACTTCCAGCTATGTTAACATGCAACTAATTGAAAAAGAAAAGAAAAAAGTTTTAGACTATTTACCAAGATTTAAAAAAGATTTCGATAAAGAAACCGATATTAAACTCTTTGAAAGCATTATGCCTGAATATGCTTCCGTATTGCCCGAAGAAGGAAAAGCTCCTATGTTGAGATTATACAACGATTTATACAAAGGCGATTGGTCAAAAGGAGTTTCTAAATTTTACGCTTCCGTTTTACTTGATTTCGACAATATCGAAAATATTATTAAAAACTTCGGTTCCAAATATGCCAAAAAAATTGAAAAAGATTTACTCTTCAAATTTACCGACGACCTCTATACGCACTACTATAAAGTCGTAAAACCCAAATATGACCAACTGCAGCAGGAAATCAATAAAAACATGCGTTTATATCTCGAAGCGCTGCAAAAAGTATATCCCGAAAAGCGTTTTTATCCTGATGCCAACGGAACTTTGCGGCTTTCATACGGAAAAATAGAAGGGTATTCGCCTGCCGACGGAGTGTATTATGACTTTTATACCACTATGGACGGAATGATGGAAAAATACGACCCTTCGGTAGAGGAGTTTAACCTCCCTCAAAAATTGATTGATTTGTATAATGCCAAAGATTACGGAATATATGCCACCAAAGGAGAGATGAGAGTGTGTTTCATAGCTTCCAATCATACTACGGGAGGTAACAGCGGAAGCCCTGTATTGGATGCCGAAGGAAATCTTATCGGATTGAATTTTGACAGAACTTGGGAAAGCACCATGAGCGATATTATGTACGACCCCGAAAGATGCAGAAACATTGCCATGGACATGAATTACCTTCTTTTTATATTGGATAAATATGCGGGAATGCAACGTTTAATAGATGAAATGAACGTTATTTCCAAAGTACAAACATTATATGAAGAAATCAACCGGTTGGAAGAAAAATTGAAAACACAACCCGACAATGCAGATTTATATAACGAAATAGGGTTAAAATATTTTGAATTAGGCGAATTGACCAAAGCCGAAGAATATTTTGTTAAAGCCATGGAAATCAACCCTCAAAACCCTAAATACTGTTACAACGCAGGCACATTAATGGCTATGCAAAACAAACTTCCGGAAGCGGTAGATTATTTCACAAAAACCATCAAACTCAATGACAAATATACCGATGCATACTACAATCGCGGAAAAGCTTATGCCGACTTGTCAAAATTCGAAGAAGCCATCCAAGATTTTACCACCGTTATTCAGCTAAAACCCGACTATGCCGCAGCATATAACAACAG
>CAZLMS010000228.1:0-3581 GCA_964560645.1 uncultured Flavobacteriales bacterium
TCAAAAACCACGACCAACCTCTGTTTTTAACATTGGGAATCATTCCCGGTTCCATGGATTCTCTCGGAAGCATAATGTTTAGGATAAAATTCCGGATATACATAAGGGCTACAGCCGAAAAAACGTGCATTCCAATCGTATGGGAAAACGAATCTATATAAATACCATATACAAAGGCTGTTAACATGGCAGCCCAAAGCGGAGTGGTTACCGGTAACAATAAAAGCGGATAAATATATAGAAAGGGTGTAGCTTTCCCGATATGTATATTGTTGATTATCAAGCCTTGTAACAAGCCGAAGATGAGAAAACGAATGATATGTCCGGCAATGTTGTTAATCACTTTCTTCTTGCATTTTTTCGATGAGTTCTTTCATTTCTTTTTTATACAAGTTTTTTACGATTTGCACATAAGTAACGTTTTTGAAATCCACACTCAATAAAACATCAATATTGTAAAATCCTTCTACTTCGTTTTTCTCATAAGATTGAATTGTGCCGATAAGAATTTCGGGAGGAAATATAGCAGAGCTTCCTCGAGTAACCACTGTATCACCTATGGAAATATCAACATGCAGCGGAATATCGTTTAATTGTACCACTCTCGGATTTTTTCCGTTCCAGGTAATAAGACCGAAATAGTTGTTTTTCTTAATCTTGGCACTTATTTTAGTTTTAGAATGCAAGACAGAGATGGCATTGGAAAAGTGTGGGGAAACGTCTTTAATAATCCCTACCACACCCTTTGCTGAAATTACACCCATGCCGGGCTCAATATCTTGGTCGCTGCCTTGGTCAGTCAATAGATAGTTGTTTCTTAAATGAACGGTATTATGAATAATTTTAGCGCTGATGTATTCGTATTGAATACCGTAAAGCGTATCTTCCACGAACTTGGTGGGGGTATATATTCGTAATTGAGAATTTAATTCTAACTTTTTAAGACGTGCATTTTCTTTGGCTAAATCTTCGTTTTGTTTTTTCAGGTAAAAATATTGTTTCACATCGTGAAAGAGCAAATAAAAATTCCCCGAAACCGTATTTACCGTATGCACAAATTTTGAATGATGAAAATTGTTACTTTGAACAAGAAAAAATAACGCCAAAACTTCTAAAAAAATAAAAAACAGGAAATTGCGATATTTCCACAGAAAATTTAAAAGGTTTTGCATTG
Source organism: uncultured Flavobacteriales bacterium (assembly GCA_964560645.1). Lineage (GTDB taxonomy): Bacteria > Bacteroidota > Bacteroidia > Flavobacteriales_G > NORP312 > CAZLMS01. The sequence goes on from CAZLMS010000228.1 coordinate 1,175, forward strand.
ATAATTAGAATGTTATTTAATCAAGAACGGGAATTTGTCTGCGTTTTTCAATGCAATTCCGGTTCCTCTTGCTACGGCTCTCAACGGGTCGTCGGCTACGTGAACGGGCAGTTTGGTTTTCATGGCTATTCTTTTATCCAGCCCGCGTAGCATAGACCCTCCTCCGGCGATGTATATTCCTGTCTTGTATATGTCGGCGGCAAGTTCGGGAGGTGTCATTTCCAAAGCGTCTAAAACAGCGCTTTCTATTTTGGCAATACTTTTATCCAATGCATGTGCTATTTCCACATAAGAAACTTTTATTTCCTTGGGAATACCTGTAATTAAATCTCTTCCGTGAACGGCAATATCTTCCGGCGGATTATCCAATTCGGTAAGAGCCGACCCGATTTCTATTTTTATACGTTCGGCAGTTCGCTCTCCGATGTATAAATTGTGTTGTTTTCGCATATAATCTTCAATATCGCGAGTAAACTCGTCGCCGGCAATTCTAATACTCTTGTCGCAAACTATTCCTCCTAAAGCAATTACGGCAATTTCGCTGGTTCCTCCGCCAATATCAATAATCATGTTTCCCATTGGTTCTTCTACATCAATCCCGATGCCGATAGCGGCTGCCATCGGTTCGTGAATTAAATAAACTTCTTTAGCTCCCGCATGCTCGGCAGAATCGCGTACGGCTCTTTTTTCTACTTCCGTAATACCGCTGGGGATACATACAACCATTTTCAAAGAAGGTTGAAACAACTGCCGTCCGGGATTTATCATTTTAATCATTTCCCGAATCATGTGTTCGGCTGCGTGAAAGTCGGCAATTACACCGTCTTTCAGCGGTCGTATGGTTTTGATGTTTTCATGCGTTTTTCCGTGCATTTGCTGGGCTTTGTGTCCCACGGCGATATATTTTCCGGATATTCGGTCTTGTGCTACGATTGAGGGTTGGTCAACTACCACTTTGTCATTGTGAATAATAAGAGTGTTGGCAGTTCCAAGGTCTATAGCCACTTCTTGTCTGAAAAAATCGAATAATCCCATAATTTTTAATGTTTAAAATGTCTGATGCCCGTAAAAACCATAGCTATATTGTGCTTGTTGCAGTAATCAATAGACTCTTGGTCTTTTATAGAGCCGCCAGGCTGAATTACAGCTCTAATGCCTTTCTTGGAAGCAATTTCCACACAATCGGGAAAAGGAAAAAAGGCATCCGATGCCATTACTGCACCGCTTAGGTCAAAACCGAAGTGTTCGGCTTTTTTTATAGCTTGCTCCAAAGCATCCACGCGAGATGTTTGTCCTGTTCCCGAAGCTATAAGTTGCCGGTTTTTAGCTAATACAATAGCGTTGGACTTGGTGTGTTTTACAATTTTATTGGCAAATATCAAGTCTTTAATTTCCGCTTCGGAAGGTTGCTTATGAGTTACCGGTTTTAAATCGGTTTCGTTTTCGGTTTTAACATCTCTTTCTTGAAACAATACGCCGTTAAGAGCGCTTTTAAAAGAGTATTTAGGCAGTTGAATATGTTTGGATTTTAATAAAATTCTGTTTTTCTTGGAAGACAAGAGCTCCAAAGCATCGGGCATAAAATCGGGGGCTATCAATACTTCAAAAAACAGTTTGTGTATTTCTTGAGCCGTAAGAATGTCAATGGCCGTGTTGGAAATAATTACCCCTCCAAATGCCGAAACAGGGTCGCCGGCAAGGGCTGCTGTCCATGCCTCCAGTAAAGTGGAACGGGTTGATAAACCGCAGGCGTTGTTGTGTTTGAGAATAGCCACCGTCGGTTCTTCGTTTTTAAATTCCTCCATTAGCCAAAGAGCGGCGTCAATATCGAGTAAATTGTTGTAGCTTATTTCTTTTCCGTTCAGTTGTTCAATCCATTCATTCCAGTTGCCGAAAAACACTCCTTTTTGATGAGGGTTTTCGCCGTATCGCAATGTTTTGCTTTCCAATATGCTTTCTTTGAAAGCCTCGAAAGGATTGTCGGAAAAATAGCGGTAAATAGCTGTATCGTAGTGGGAAGATATTTTAAAGGCTTCTTTGGCTAATTTTTTTCGTTGCTCAAGATTGGTTGTGCCGTTTTGCTCATTTAAAATTTTAAGTAAGTCGGAATATTGTTCTTTTGAAGGGATAATGAGCACATCTTTGAAGTTCTTTGCGGCAGCTCTAATTAAAGAAATACCGCCGATGTCTATTTTTTCAATGATTTCTTCTTCCGACCCGCCGTTTTTTACCGTTTCTTCGAAAGGATACAAATCAACAATTACCAGATCTATATTAGGAATTTGATGTTGTTCGGCTTCCAATACATCGGTTTCATGTTCGCGTCTTTTCAAAATGCCTCCGAAAATTTTAGGATGGAGTGTTTTTACGCGTCCTCCGAAAACAGAAGGATATGAAGTAATATCTT
>CAZLMS010000229.1:0-3555 GCA_964560645.1 uncultured Flavobacteriales bacterium
AAAACTTCCACCGATTCGGGTAAATAAGTATATGCAGCAGCATCTTTAGAAATAATTTTTCCGATATTCGGCAAAATATGTTTGAAATAAAAGTTGTACACTTGCTTTACGGGAAATGCTTCAGGCTGAGCAAATTCTATAATTGCTGCAATACCGCCCGGTCTTAAAACCCGAAGCATTTCACTTAACCCTTTTTCCAGGTTTTCAAAATTTCTCACTCCGAAAGCTACGGTTATAGCATCAAAAGAATTGTCCTGAAAAGGTAAATTTTCGGAATCGGCTACTTGTAATTCAATAAGTTTTTCAAGGTTGTTTTTTCGCAGCTTCTCCTCTCCTATTTGCAGCATTTTTTCAGAAATGTCTATACCTATAATTTTTTTCGGGTGGAGCTTAGCAGCTTCAATGGCAAAATCACCTGTTCCGGTGGCAACATCCAAGATTATTTCGGGGTGAAAAGGTTTTAGTTTTTTAACGGCTTTTTTACGCCATAAAATGTCTATTCCGGCACTTAACACATGATTTAACAAATCGTATTTCGGAGCAATGTTGTTGAACATTGCCGAAACTTGTTGTTTTTTAGATTCGTTTGTTTTATAGGGGGTTACTTGATTCATTTAGTTTCGATTACAAGATATTTAGATGCTTTCCAGAATTTTTTCGGGTCAATAATTTCCAAATGCTGTACAATATCGTCTCGGGTAACGAATTTATAGCTTCCGGAAGGATGGGTGGTTAATATTTCGGCTTTTTTGGCAAAAATCGGAATCAGCCGGGTTTCAAAAACATTGATTTCCGTAAAGTATGCTTGGTTAAAATCATCGGAAAGTTTCATGGTTTTTCCCAATCCGATAACTCCGCCTTCCTTAGAGATAATATTGTTTTTAAGCAATTCTTTCTTACTGCCGATGCAATAATAAGCCGTTGATATTTCTTTAGATTGCATGGCAATAACCTCTTCTTGAATTTGATGTTCAAACATTAAACTGTCTAATGTGCGGTTTAAATCTTCGATTTTAAAGTTTTTCTTTACAAGTTCCTGCTTCAGTTGAGCTATTTCATTGTTTTTTTGCTCTATTTCTCTTCGTAATATATTGATGGTAGATTTCAGTTCTACCATTTGAACCTTGCTTTGAGACAATAATTCGGACAAACTGTCTATTAGTTTCTCGTTTTGATATAATAAACTGTTAATAAGCTGAATTTTTTCGATAACAGACTTTTCTACAGTTTTTTTGTTTTCCAAATTGTTTTGGATATTTACTTGAATGGCTTTTCGTTCGGTAAGAATGGTTTGAATGTTTTGGTCAATTTCCTGAATGGTTTTACCAAAAACTTTTGTAAGAGAATCTTTCAGTTGTAATTCCGTTTGCAATTCGCGGTTTTGTTTTTCGAGTGTTTGAACTTTATTTTCCAATTCGGGATTTCCGCACGAATAAAGCAAGGTAACACATAAAATAGTGAAAAATAAAAAATTTCGAATAGAAACTTTCATGAGCTTGCAGGTTTCTTACAAATGTAGAAAAAAGAAGATAACGGATTAAAGAAAATATTCTGCTATTCTTTGAGTTGCCTTTCCTTTGCCATATAAATCTTTGTCGAAATCGGAAATTTTGTTTAACATGTCCGATACGGATTGAATAATCAAGGTTTTATCGGCTCCGGCAAGTGTGTTAAACCCGTTTTCCAACAACTCTACCCATTCGGTTTGGTCGCGAAGCGTAACACAATGTTTTTTAAAGAAAAATGCCTCTTTTTGCAAGCCCCCGCTATCGGTCATTACCAAATCGCATTTTTGAATCAGGTTTATCATATCAAAGTAACCCAATGGATTAACTGTGTTTACTTCAAGTTTTAAATTATGTTCGTCGAGTTTTTTCTTTGTTCTCGGGTGAAGAGGCAAAACCACCGGTTTAATAGTGTGATGAATTTCATTTAGTGCTTCTACAATTTGAGAAAGCCTGTTTTTATCGTCGGTATTTTCCGCTCTGTGTAATGTACATAATATGAAATTATCTTGAAAATCGGATGTTTGAAGTTCTTTTTCATGAAGTTTAGATGCATAAAACAAAGCTGCATCTTGCATTACATCACCTGAAAGCACTATATCGGCATCTATATTTTTAAACCCTTCATTATGAAGGTTCTTTACAGCTGTTTGAGTGGGGCAAAAAAGCACATCGGAAATTCTGTCAGTTAAAATCCGGTTTACTTCTTCCGGCATTTGAATATTAAAACTCCTAAGCCCTGCTTCTACGTGAGCTACTTTTACATGAAGTTTTTTGGCGGCTAATGCGCCTGCAATTGTAGAGTTAGTATCACCATATACTAAAACCCAATCGGGCTTTTCTTTTAAAATGACTTTTTCTATTTCTTCGAGCATTCTGCCGGTCATTGCTCCGTGTGATAATGAGTTGATTTCCAGATTGTAGTGGGGTTTAGGTATTTCCATTTCCTCGAAAAAAATATCGCTCATATTTTTTTCGAAATGTTGTCCGGTATGTACAATTAATTCTTGAATGGAAGGGTGTTTCCTCAATTCTCTGCTCAATGCAGCAGCTTTTACAAATTGCGGTCTTGCTCCTACTATGGTTAATATTTTAGTCATTTTTTTAGGATTTGTGTAAGTTGATTAAAAAAATCACGGGCAATCATGTTTCTGTTGAATTTTTCAGACACATATTCTCTGCCGTTTTCTCCGTATTGACGGATTAAATCTTTGTTATTACGGATTTCCATAATTTTCTCTGCCAGCATTGCGTCGTTTTCAGGTTCAAAAAACCAACCGGCTTTACCTTCGTCAATAAACAATTCTTTTGCCTCACCTTCCACGCCCAATAATACTGGTTTTTTCATAGCCAAATTTTCAAAAATTTTGGAAGGAATAGCTCCTTTAAATAGTTCCAGTTTTCTAAGCGGTACTATAGCCACATCCACAGCTTTTATGATTTTAGGCATTTCCGGTTTAGGTACTACATCTAAGAAAAACACATTATCTAAATTTTCTTCTGCTTTGATTTTCAGTAAATCATTTTTTACAGGTCCTGTTCCCAATAAGATGAATTTTATTTCAGGATATTGTTTTAATCGTTTGGCCGCTTTCAAAATGACTTCCAACCCTTGGGCATGACCGATAATTCCGGCATACAAAAACAATAAATCATCGGGACTGAACCCGTTTTTTTCTCTAAAATCCGTTTCGATTTCACCGGGATTGAATAATGAAATATCCACTCCGTTGGGCAGCCAATACACTTCTTTGTGAGGAAAACGTGAATGAATGTTTTTTACAATTCCTTGTGTTTGTCCCGTAATGAAATCGGCTTTTTTGTAGAGCCATTCTTCCAGAATTGTAGCCATTTTAAGGAATAAAGGATTGGTTACCAATCCCAGTTTCTCTGCACTTTCAGGCCATAAATCCGAAACATTAAAAATAAATTTTGCCCGTTTTTGCTTGGCAATCAAATAAGCGGAAATTCCCAAAAACAACGGTGGTGATTCACATAAAATGAAATCGTAATCGCCATCAAGTTGATTCCGGTACCGGAAAGAAGACCA
>CAZLMS010000230.1:0-3546 GCA_964560645.1 uncultured Flavobacteriales bacterium
CTCCCGCATCGCCTATTGATTATTTGAAAATTCCCATACAAACCTTAAAAGTAGGTTCGTTGGGTACGCATAACTGTTTGGGCTTGGCAAAAGAAAAAAAAGCACGTATACTGGTTGCATCTACTTCGGAAGTATATGGAGACCCTTTAGTGCATCCTCAAAACGAAGATTATTGGGGAAACGTAAATCCGATAGGACCTCGGGGCGTTTACGACGAAGCTAAACGCTTTCAAGAGGCAATGACTATGGCATATCACCGTTTTCACGGATTGGAAACTCGCATTGTTCGTATTTTTAATACCTACGGACCTCGAATGCGCTTAAACGACGGAAGAGTTTTACCGGCATTTATAGGGCAGGCATTGAGAGGAGAAGATTTAACAGTATTTGGAGACGGCAGTCAAACCCGTTCTTTTTGTTTTGTGGACGATCTTGTGGAAGGCGTATTCCGATTGCTGATGAGCGATTATGTATATCCTGTAAACATTGGTAATCCCGATGAAATTACTATTAAAGAATTTGCAGAGGAAATCATCAAACTTACCAGGACAAAGCAAAAAATAGTATATAAACCCTTGCCTGTGGATGACCCGATGCAGCGGCAACCCGATATTACCCGCGCCAAAGAAATATTGAAATGGGAGCCTAAAGTTTCCCGTCAAGAAGGATTAAAAATTACGTACGAATATTTTAAAAGCCTTCCCAAAGAAGAATTATATCAACGGGAGCATAAATCATTTGATGAATATATTGTAAAGTAAAATGAGTAACGAAAAAAAATATTTTGCCCACGAAACAGCTGTTATTGATGACGGCTGTGAGATAGGAGAGGGGACTAAAATTTGGCATTTTTCTCATATAATGCCCCAATCGAAAATCGGGAAAAATTGCAACATTGGTCAAAACGTGGTGATTTCTCCCGGGGTGATTTTAGGCAATAATGTAAAAGTACAAAACAACGTATCTATATATACAGGGGTAATTTGCGAAGACGACGTGTTTTTAGGGCCTTCCATGGTTTTTACCAATGTCATTAACCCGAGAAGTGCCATAGTACGAAGAGACCAGTATATGAAAACCGTAGTGAAAAAAGGCGCTTCCATAGGAGCAAATGCCACCATAGTTTGCGGCCATGATATAGGAGAATATGCTTTTATAGGTGCGGGAGCAGTAGTAACTAAGCATGTGCCTCCTTATGCTTTAATGGTAGGAAATCCGGCACGCCAAATAGGATGGATGAGCGAATACGGGCACCGGCTGGAATTTAATGCCGACAATATTGCTGTTTGTCCCGAAAGCGGAGAAAAATATGAATTAGATAAAACAACAAATACTGTAAGAAAAATAGGCTAAAAAAATGAGTAGCGAAAAAATAAAATTTGCAGTGGTAGGATGCGGGCATATAGGCAAACGCCATGCAGAAATGATTGTCCGAAACCCGGAAAGTGAGCTGGTAGCTCTTTGCGATGTATTACCTAAAGAACAATTGGGAATAGAAAAATATGATGTACCCTTTTTTCAATCATTAGATGAAATGCTTCGTTCCGGTTTGGAAATAGATGTGGTAAACATTTGCACTCCGAACGGACTTCATTCCGATCAAGCACTGCAAGTATTAAAAAGCGGCAAACACGTTGTAGTGGAAAAACCTTTGGGGTTGAAAAAAGCAAAATGTGAGCAAGTGATTTACAGGGCTTTACAAGAATCTAAACATGTATTTTGTGTAATGCAAAACCGCTATTCTCCACCGTCTCAGTGGCTCAAGAAAATTGTAAAAGAGAAACTGTTAGGCGAAATATATGTAGTGAATATAGATTGCTATTGGAACAGAGACAGCCGGTATTACAAAAAAGGAGGATGGAAAGGAACAGCAGATTTGGACGGAGGGACTTTGTTCACTCAATTCTCTCATTTTATTGATATAATGTATTGGATATTTGGAGATATTACCAATATTGACGGGAAATTTTATGATTTTGCCCATCAGGATTCCACGGATTTTGAAGACACAGGCTCCGTAACATTCGATTTTGTGGACGGAGGAACCGGAACGCTCAATTATTCCACGGCTGTTTGGGGAAGTAATTTTGAAAGCAGCATTACTGTAATAGGCAGCAAAGGAACCGTAAAAGTAGGCGGTCAATACATGAATAAGTTGGAGTATTGTCATGTAGAAAATTATGTGGCTCCGGAGCTTGAAGAAGCTGAAACGCCTAATGATTACGGTCCATACAAAGGTTCTGCAGCAAACCATCATTATGTGATAGAAAATGTGGTAGATACTTTAAAAGGACGTTCAAAAGCCACTACTAATGCCTTAGAAGGTTTGAAAGTGGTTGATATTATAGAAAGAATTTATGATGTTAGAGATAAAAAAGGATATAATTATGTACGAAAAACTACTTAACAAAGAAGCTAAATTAGCGGTAATAGGGCTGGGTTACGTAGGTTTGCCCATCGCTTTGGAATTTGCTCGAAAAATCCGGGTAGTAGGATTTGATATTAATGAAAAACGGGTTGAAATGATGCGTCAGGGCATTGATCCGAGCAATGAATTGGAAAAAGAAGATTTTGAAGGTACGGATATTCATTTTACGGCGGATATCAACGACCTGAAGGATGTGAACTTTTTCATCGTAGCAGTACCCACACCTATTGATGAAAGTAAAATGCCCGACTTGAGACCGTTGCTGGGAGCTTCCCGAACGGTAGGAAAGGTTCTAAAAAAAGGTGATTATGTGGTATATGAATCTACGGTTTATCCGGGATGTACGGAAGAAGATTGCATTCCCGTGTTGGAAGAAGAATCGGGATTAAAGTTTAAAGAAGATTTCAAGGTGGGATATTCACCGGAAAGAATTAACCCCGGAGACAAAGAGCATACGCTTCGCAACATTGTGAAAGTGGTTTCCGGTTGCGATGAAGAATCGTTAGATGTAATTGCTAAAGTTTATGAATTAGTAGTAGATGCCGGGGTACATCGAGCGCCCAGTATAAAAGTAGCCGAAGCAGCCAAGATTATAGAAAATACTCAACGAGACGTCAATATTGCGTTAATAAACGAATTGTCCATTATATTTAACAGATTGGGTATCAATACTTATGATGTGCTTGAAGCGGCAGGGACTAAATGGAATTTTTTAAATTTCCGTCCCGGTTTGGTAGGTGGACACTGTATAGGCGTGGACCCTTACTATCTTACCCATAAAGCCAAGCAGTTAGGATATCATGCCAAAATCATCAATTCAGGTCGTTATATCAACGATTCCATGGGGTTTTATATCGGAAAGCAAACCGTAAAAAGATTAATTGCCCAAGGTAAAAACATACTCGACACCAAAGTATTGGTAATGGGTGCTACTTTTAAAGAAAACGTAAGCGATATAAGAAATTCCAAAATAGTCGATGTAGTTAGAGAATTGGAATCATTCGGAGTAAAAGTGGATGTAGTGGACCCTCATGCAGACAAAGAAGAAGTATATCACGAATATGGCTTTCAATTGGCAGACAAAATCGGCGACAAGTATGATGCCGTTATAGTAGCCG
>CAZLMS010000231.1:0-3520 GCA_964560645.1 uncultured Flavobacteriales bacterium
GAACCTATATATACCACACTAACTTCTACAAGATTAAATCCTGTTTTAAAAAAATGGGAGAAAATCATGTATAATACCGAGAATATGGTACTTAAGGTTACCGAGATGGTTAGGGAAATTTGGTTTAAGGTAAGATTTTTCATTGCGGAATTACAAACTTATAACCAACACCTTTCAGCGTTTTGATATAATCGCTTCCTATTTTTTCGCGAAGTTTTCTGATATGAACGTCAATAGTACGGTCGCCTATAATTACATCTGTTCCCCATACTTGTTCCAAAATCGTGTTTCTGTCGAAGACTTTTCCGGGTTTAGACATCAGCAAAGCGAGCAACTCGAACTCTTTTTTGGGTAAAATCAATTCTTTACCTTCTTTAATTACCACATATCGTTCTTTATCAATAACAATTGGCACCTCTGAATTTTCGGCAGGATTTTCTGCGGGTTTTCGTCGCAATAGAGATTTTACTTTACTAATAAACACTCGCGGTTTGATGGGTTTGGCAATGTAATCGTCCGCTCCGGCGTCTAAGCCCGCAATTTGAGAATAATCTTCGTTTCGGGCTGTTAAAAAAACAATTAACGTGTTTTTATATTTTTCTTTTTCACGCAATTCCCTGCATACTTCCACGCCGTCAATTTCAGGCATCATTACATCTAAAATAATTAAATCGAAAAGGGTACTTTCGGCTATTTTCAGAGCTTCTTTTCCGTTGTATGCGGCAGTTACCTCAAATCCTTCTTTTTTTAGATGAAAAGATAACAACTCTATAATGTCAGGGTCGTCATCTACGATGAGAATCTTTGCCTTATGATTCATTAGATGTTTTTTCCAAAATTAGGTAAATTCATTAAGATGGCAAAAAGGCAGGCGATTCTTAACAAAATTTTAACAAAATCATTTTTTATTTGGTTTCGAGAATTTTTTTGATGTCGGGTTTAAAATAAAGCGAACTTTTCATCACCTTGCCGTCCGCTCTGTAAACAGGTTTGCCATTTTCATCAAGTTTACTCATATTGCTCCGCTGAATTTCATTAAAAATTTCTTCGATTTTATCTTGCAATCCGTGTTTTAAAATAGTTCCGCAAAGAATATACAACATATCGCCCAAAGCATCGGCTATTTCTACAATGTCGCCATTTTTTGCCGCTTCCAAATATTCCTTGTTTTCTTCTTCCATTAACTTAAAGCGCAGCATTAGTTCTTGTTTGGGTAGCCGGGCAGTGGGGGTGTAATTGTTTTCGATTCCGAAAGCGTTATGAAACGCTTCTACTTTGGCAATTATTTCTTTAAATTCCATCAGGTATATTTTTTTAAAAATTTTTCAAATTCAACGGCTTTTTCTTCGGCTTGTTGATATCCTATTTGATATGTGCGTTCAGCCGTAGAGAAGTCAAACATGGGAATATCATTCAAATTTTCCAAATCTAAAAAGAAATCGCACAGGGGATGTTTGATTTTATCATGCTCGTTAATAGCGAGTTCCAAACTTCTGAAAATGGTTCGTTGGACGGAAAAACCTTTTTCTATCGGATAAATTTTGCCTACGGAAATTCCCACTACGGCTTTGCAAGTGGCTATAAGCGGTTCTACGGGAAAATTGTTGGTAATGCCTCCGTCCAAATACCAGTGGTTTTTAATTTCTATCGGCTCAAATACAACAGGATACGATGAAGAAGCAATAATAGGCGTAAGCAACTCTCCGGAGCTGAAATATTCGGTTGTTCCTTGAGTAATGTTCGTGGCACATATAATTAATGGAATTTGCAGTTCTTCAAACGATTTTGCAGGTTGAACTTTTCTGTAGGCATCCACAATTCTACTCATGGTAAAAAAACCGCCTTTCCGGAAAGAAGGAAAATAAAAAGAGAAGTTTGCTTCTTTAATAATAAACTTCAATATTTCGGAGGGTTGCAGCCCTGCCGCATATAAACTTCCAAGAATAGCACTTCCGCTCACGGCACTAATAGCATCGGGCTGAAAACCTATTTCTTTTTGCCAAAAGTCAAGCACTCCGAGTTGGGCTATACATTTGGATGCTCCGCCTGATAATACCAAACCGATTTTTTTGTTACTCATGCACGTTCAATTACCGTTGCGTATCCTTGCCCTACACCTATGCATAATGTTACCAAAGCATATCGTTTATTTTGCTTATGCAACTCGATAGCTGCGGTTTGCAAAATTCGTGCGCCGCTCATTCCAAGCGGATGTCCTAAAGCAATAGCACCTCCGTTAGGGTTTATTCGCTCATCGTCAAAATCGAGCTTCCATTCTTTAAGGCAGGCAAGTGTTTGTGCGGCAAATGCTTCATTGATTTCAATAATATCCATGTCATTTAAAGAAAGTCCTGCTCTTTTCAATGCTTTTTGGCTTGCATATACAGGTCCTATTCCCATAATGCGAGGTTCTACTCCTGCTATGGCAGAGGAAACAATTCTTGCTAAAGGTTTTTTGTTGTATTTTTTTACCATTTGTTCACTCATTAGTAACAAGGCGGCTGCGCCGTCATTTAAACCGGAGGAGTTTCCTGCCGTTACACTTCCGCCTTCTTTTCTAAAGGCAGGGCGTAATTTTGCCAATACTTCCAAAGTGGTGTGTGGTTTAATAAATTCGTCTTTATCGAAGATAATAGGGTCGGCTTTGCGTTGAGGAATTGTTACAGGGGTAATTTCTTCTGCCAAACGCCCGCTTTCTTGAGCTTTTTTGGCTTTCATTTGGCTCCAATATGCAAATTTATCTTGTTCTTCCCTGCTTATTTGATATTTATCCACTAAATTTTCGGCAGTTTCACCCATTGCTTCCGTACCGTACATTTCTTGCATTTTAGGATTGATAAATCGCCATCCGAAACTGCTGTCATACATTTTGCTGTCGGTTCCGAAAGCTTTGGTAGGTTTGGATATAACATAAGGTCCTCTTGACATGCCTTCTACACCTCCCGTGATGTATATTTCTCCGTCTCCCATGGCAATAGCCCGAGCTGCATTTATTGTTGCCGCCATTCCGGAAGCACAGAGGCGGTTTACGGTTTCTCCGCCAATGGTATAAGGCAACCCTGCAAGCAATAATGCCATCCGGGCGATATTCCTGTTATCTTCTCCCGCTTGGTTGGCGCATCCCATTAAAACATCTTCTATTTCGGAGTAATCTACATCATTGTTTCTATCCATCAACACTTTAATTACATGAGCAGCCATGTCGTCCACTCGTACATGTGCCAGTGTGCCTCCGAAATTACCTATCGCTGTTCGCACGGCATCTACAATAAATACATCTTTCATAATTTTCGTTTTGGTGTTGTAAATTTAACGGATTTTTGAAATAAGATGTGAAACAGATAAAATTCTTTAGTATGAAGACTGCTAAAAAGTTTTTTATACTAAGTCTGTTTAACTTTTCATTGGTAAATTAAACAGGAGGAAGATGGTGAGCTTTAAATAACCTCAATAAAAATCTTAGAAAAAGAAGCAATACGTTTACATTATTTTTTTTTTTTTTTTTATAGAATAAAGTTTA
>CAZLMS010000232.1:0-3516 GCA_964560645.1 uncultured Flavobacteriales bacterium
CGAAAGGGGAAACCGGCACCAAATGGGCCATGATTGCCGTGCAGCAAGTAAAAGAGCAAGAGTTTTCGGAAATTGACAAAAAACTTGCCGCCGGTGTAATTGTAGTTCCCCGCATAGCCGTAGTGGTTACCCAATCTTCCAAATCAAACACCAACTGGGCAGGAAAAATTGAAAACATACAACAAGTCTCTACCGAAAAGGATTCTATCCGCTTGTTTAAAGCCCGCGTAATTAACACCGGCGATAAAATCATTAACGGAAAAGTATATCTGGCGGTAGCCAACATCAATACGGGAGAAGAAAAAGAATATCCGCCCGTACGTGTAAAGCTTTTCCCCGGAGAAAGTAAAGAAGTGACACTTCAATTGAAAGATGAATTGGAACCGGGAAGATATGCCGTAGCCGCCATTTTTGATTATGCCCCCAACAAAGCTTTGGAAGGCACTCAAATGATTATGGATGTTAAATAGCCGGCAACTTTTTACATATTTCTTAATCTTTATAGGATTATCGGTTTTTGCTCAAAAAAAGACTAAAACTTTTTCTACGTTTTACCCGAGCGGCGCACTTAAAGAACAGTTTGAAGGATATAAAAAAAAGAAAGACACCATCCGCCACGGTTTATACACCATTTACTATGAAGACAGTGTAATATGGCAACAAGGACACTATGAACAAGGATTGCTCAGCGGAAACTGGAAAGTCTATTATCCGCAAGGTAACATCCACATGGAAATGAATTACCGGAACGGCAAGCTGGAAGGAAAATATACGGTGTATTATCCCAACGGACAAATACAACAAGAGGCTTTTTACTCCAATGATATACTTAACGGAACCGTTACCTTTTATTATGAAGACGGCCGCTTAATGGAAAAATCCGAATACCAAAACGGCATGTTACACGGCATTTCCATTGCATTTCAATCCGACGGTGACACCTTGCATTTTAAACATTTTCAATCGGGAAAAGAACACGGCGAAATTATCAATTACTATGAAACCGGGTGCAGAAGACAACATTATTATACACAAAACGGTAAAAGAGAAGGAAAGTTTGTTTTATATGACAAAGACAGCTGTCATGTGATTCAAAATTATTGTTTTTATCAAAACGGCATGCTCAACGGAGATTTTTATGAGTTTTTTAATGATTCGGCGCACAAAGTCAGGGTGCATTCTTTTTATATAAACGACACTTTAAACGGTCCTTATTTCGAATATTACGAAAACGGCAGTATTAAATTGATGGGAGACTACATTAAAGGCAAACGTGAAGGCACATGGAAAATGTTTTATCCGAACGATTCGCTGTATATCACGGGAACTTACGTTAACGGAAAAAAAGAAGGCGAGTGGGTGGTTTATTATCCTTCGGGAAAAATCAAACAAAAAGGGCATTACAAAAACGACCAAGAAGAAGGTGACTGGGTGTTTTACCACGAAGACGGATATATAGATATTAAAGGCTCTTATACCCACGGAAAAGACAGCGGATTGTGGCAAAGACTGGACAGTTTGGGGAATGTTGTAAAAGAAATAAATGTAGATAACCGATGAAACAAATCATTTATACCGAAAATGCCCCAAAGCCCATAGGACCTTATTCACAAGGAGTATTAGTAAACGACACATTATATGTAAGCGGTCAAATAGCCATCAATCCGAAAAGCGGAAAATTGATAACGGATTCATTGGAAAAAGAAACACATCAGGTAATGAAAAATATCCGTGCCGTATTAAATGCTGCCGGCATGGATTTTACCCATGTGGTAAAATCTTCCATTTTTTTATCGGATATGAACAATTTTCAAAAAGTAAACGAAATATACGCTCAATATTTCTCCGAAAATCCTCCTGCACGCGAAACCGTAGAAGTGGCTTGCTTGCCTAAAAACGTGAACGTGGAAATTTCCGTAATCGCGGTAAAATAAATTGATAAAATTTCCACATTCCCTGCCCTATTGTCCAACCCAGTATAGCTCCTCCAATAATATCAAGCGGATAATGAACCCCTAAATATACCCTGCTGTAGGCTACTATTGTTGCCCAAACAAACAGCAGTACTTTTATTTTTCGTTTTTGCCGATACAATAAATTGCTGACAACAGTTACCAATGCAAAAGTATTGGCAGCGTGAGAAGATACAAATCCGTATTTTCCTCCGCAATGGTTATTCACTATATGCACCAAATGTTGAATATCCGGATTATGGCAAGGTCTGAGCCGTTGAAAAACATTTTTAAAAAGATGAACGGAGATTTGGTCGGATAAAGTAATTACAAGAATTATCCATATCAAAGGAAAATAAAATTGCTTTTTTTCTTTTTGGACAATTTCATACAACCACCATAAATACAATGGAATCCAAGTATATTTAAAAGACACGTATTCAAAAACCCAATCGAAAAAAGGCGTGTGCCAACCATTGAGCAGCAAAAACAGTTCCTTATCTAACTCTATAATATGTGTTACAATTTCCATTGAAAGTGTAAAAGTATAAATAATGAAGAAAAGTAAAGCCTAATCAACTTGCTCATTAAGGGTTTGCCAAAGCAAATCTTTCAATTTATCTATATTATATCCCGTAACGGAAGATATAAACAAATGCGGTATTCCTTGAGGAATTTCTTTTTCTATTTCTGCCATTAACTCTTCGTCGGCTAAATCGGATTTAGTAATAGCCAAAACCCGTTTTTTGTGTAACAGCTCAGGATTGTGTTGCTTTAATTCATTGAGCAGTGTTTGATAATCTTTCTCAATATTATCGGTATCAACCGGAATAGTGAAAAGTAAAATAGAATTTCTTTCAATGTGCCGTAAAAATCTCGCTCCCAACCCTTTTCCTTCATGTGCTCCTTCTATTATTCCGGGGATATCAGCCATTACGAATGATTTGTAATCACGGTATGCTACCACTCCTAAATTAGGGACGAGGGTAGTAAACGGATAATCTGCTATTTCGGGTTTTGCAGCGGAAACGGCAGAAAGTAAAGTGGATTTTCCCGCATTGGGGAATCCTACCAAACCCACATCTGCCAAAATTTTGAGTTCTAATATTTTCCATTCTTCTTTTCCCGGTTCTCCGGGTTGAGCATATTTAGGAGATTGTTGCGTAGCTGATTTAAAGTGCCAATTACCCAGACCTCCTCTACCACCTTCGAGCAAAATTTTTTCTTCGCCGTGTTCGGTAATTTCAAAAAGTATTTCGCCGGTTTCGGCATCTTTTGCCACGGTTCCTAAAGGCACCTCTAAAATTACGTCTTCGCCGCTTTTTCCGGTTATTCTTTGTTTGCCGCCATTCTCCCCGTGACCGGCAATTACATGTTTTTGATATTTAAGGTGTAGTAATGTCCAAAGATTTTTATTGCCACGTACAATAATATGTCCTCCTCTTCCTCCGTCTCCGCCATCAGGGCCTCCTTTAGGCACAAACTTTTCCCTTCGCATGTGAGAAGAGCCTGCTCCTCCACGCCCGCTTCTGCAACATATCTTTACATAATCAACAAAATTGGA
>CAZLMS010000233.1:0-3511 GCA_964560645.1 uncultured Flavobacteriales bacterium
CGGCGACGGAATCAACGACGTGTTTAGAGTGAAAACTAATAATATTGTGGAGTTTTCAGGGAAAGTATATAACCGCTGGGGTGAATTATTGTTTGAATGGGTTGGAGATAAAGACGGATGGGACGGATATACATTTGCCGGAGAACCTGTGCCCGAAGGTACTTATTTTGTCATACTTGAAGGCACAGGATATGATGGAGAGAAATACGGTCCTATCAAAAAAGCCATTACGTTAATCAGATAATTAACCTCATTTCCATAAAAATGAAAAGAGGCTGTTTAAAAAGCAGCCTCTTTTTTTATAGCCGGCTTTAAAATAAAAGTTTCTTTATACTATTTGACTAGTTGAAAGAAAGGCATATCAAAAAAATTATATTTTTGCTACGTTTTTATTAAACTCCATAAACAATGAAAGATTTTATCAAATTTATTCCCGGCTCTATTATCATTCTCCTAGGAATCACTATGCTGATAGTGGGGTTAAACACCGAACAAAACAGTTGGTACTTAACCGGTTCTGGAGCAATTATACTAGCCGGTATAATATCCATCCTTAATGCTTTGGATATTGTAAGCAATGTCGTAAAATATACCTCTCTTGTCATTTTAACCGGGTTTGCTGCATATTTGGCTTATTTGGATTACCGGTCCATTAAAGACCCTATTGATTTTATGAAAGAGCGAGAAAAAAGAAGTAAATACGTTATTCAAGGGCTAAAAGATATTAGAGCTGCCGAATTGGCTTACAAATCGCAAAAAGGCGTATATACAGGAAGTCTAGACACGCTAGTGAATTTTGTTAAATATGATTCTTTGTTGGTTATTAAAGCTTTCGGAACTGTTCCCGATACATTAACGGAAGAAAAAGCCGTGGAGTTAGGTATTGTAAGAAGAGATACTGTGTTTATTCCGGTGCAAGATTCTATCTTTTCTAAATATCAACAAAAAGACAGAGTATTTCCTTTTGTAGCAGATTCTCTTCCTTATATTCCTTTCAGCGGAGGAGAAAAATATATATTAAAAGCCGATTTCATTGAGCAAGGAAGAGTAAAAGTTTCCGTTTTTGAAGCAGTTGCACCGAAGGAGTTATATTTGAAAGGATTAGAAGAATACGGCAATTTAATACGTCAAAGTAAAGACCTGAAAGTCGGTTCTTTGGATAGTCCCTCTACTGCAGGTAACTGGGAATAATCTAAATTCAATTATATTGATAACAAAGCTATCATTACAAAATATTGAGGAGATAGCTTTTAAAGCACATCTGTTCGTTGAAAGCAATTATCATAAAAAAACAGCTTTTGTTGTATCGGGCAATGATTTAATGTTTTTTTCCTCAGATGAAAAAGAAATAGATGTATTACAAAACATTTCATTTAATGCGGCGTATTTGTCGCATATCACCAATAAAGTAACTTTAATACCTACGGGCTTTTATGATGAAAAACATCAAAATGAACTTTTTTCGATAATTTTCGGGAAAACCAATCACCCGATTAAGACAAACCTTATTTCAGAGTTAGATATTATTACGGTTTTTGAATCTTCTACAAGCTTACAAAGAAAATATTCCGAGATTTATTGTCAAACTTTTTGCTGGCTTGAATATTTACTTTATACAATCAAAAAAAATCATCTTACCAAAAATGTTTTCATTCATTTAGAAAAGACATTTTTTCACATTGCTTTTTTCCAAAACAAACAATTGAAGTTCTATAACACATTTGAAACAAACCATTGGAAAGATATCATATATTTTATCTTATATGTTTACAACCGATTAAACTTATCTCAAACAGAAGTGTCACTAATCTATTCGGGTTCAATAAAAAACAACGAACAGCTTTTTTCTGCTCTTAAAGAATACATAGCCACCGTACAACCAATTTCTATTCCGGATTTCATTAACTACCCTGCAGATTTTCCCAAAGCCGGTGTATTGGCTCACATTCCTCTTTTTGCTCAATACTTATGCGAATAATAGGCGGCACATACAAAAGGAAAATCATAGAAGCTCCTAAAAATTTGCCTGTCCGTCCTACTACAGACATGGCTAAGGAAGCTCTGTTTAATATATTAAATAACCGATTTGTATTTTCTCAAATAACCGCTTTGGATTTATTTTCGGGAACCGGCAACTTGGCTTTTGAACTGGCCTCGAGAGGTGTACAGAAAGTTGTTGCAGTGGACAAACATGCCGGATGCGTTGCCTTCATAAAAAAAATAAAAAACTTGCTGAATTTTTATCAAATGGAAGTTATTAAACAAGATGCTTTTAAATTTTTGCATCAAACCGATGAACAATTTGATTTAATATTGGCAGACCCTCCCTATGATATGAAATTCATTCATGAAATTCCCGAATTGGTTTTTCAAAACCACGTGTTGTCCGAAAAAGGTCTGTTAATTGTAGAGCATGGTTCGGAAACGGATTTATCCGAACAAAAAAATTATCTTTATACCAAAAAATATAGTCGCGTACATTTTAGTTTTTTTAGTTATGAATAGTAAAACAGCCATATTTCCGGGTTCTTTCGACCCTATTACCCGAGGGCATGAAACCATTGTAAAGAAAGCTCTTCCTTTATTCGATAAAATAATTATCGGTGTAGGACAAAACACCTCCAAAAAGTATTATTTCGACATTGAGCAAAGAATAAAATATATTGAACAAACCTTTGAGCAAGAACCCAAAATTGAAATTAAATCCTACAACGAGCTTACCGTGGATTTTTGCAAAAAACACAATGCCAAATTTATATTAAGAGGATTGAGAACCGCTGCCGATTTTGAGTTTGAAAAAAGCATTGCCCATCTCAATCATCATCTGAATAATGAAATTGAAACGCTATTCTTTCTTACGCCTCCGGATATAAGTTACATAAGTTCTTCGTTAGTAAGGGAAATTTTAAACTTTGGCGGAGATGTTTCCAAGTTAATTCCCGAAAATGTTACCTTATGAAAAAGAAATATTTTCTACTACTGTCAATCCTTTTCCTTTGCTTTAATGCTATTTCGCAAACCATCATCAAAGGGCATGCACCCGATTACAAAGGCAAAAAAATAACACTTTTTACGTATGCCAATTTTATTTCCAAAAATCAAAAAACACTTGCCGAGTCGCTGATTGATAGTTCGGGTAATTTTAATTTCTCTTACCCTATCAAAGAAACGTCTTTATATTTATTTAAAATAGAAGACATTAAATCGATGTTATATTTAGAACCTGATTCTATTTATGAAGTTACTTTTCCGGAATTTGACACTTCTCAAATTCGTTTATACAGTGAAGAAAAATGGGTGGACTTTATCATTCATTCCCCTCAAAATGACCTTAACAAATTGATAATCAACTTTTCGGCTTTATATGACGAGTTTGTAAAAGCACATTTAACACATTTTATTGCCAAACGTGCCAAAAAGCCCGTGGAAGAGTTTGAAAAAAATGTGGCGGAAACCTATCAAAATGCGGATAATCCCTATTTTAAAACGTGGGTAGACGCTTCGATAGCTA
>CAZLMS010000234.1:0-3470 GCA_964560645.1 uncultured Flavobacteriales bacterium
TGGTTTGACCTTTAATTTTTTCGGTCATATATTCGAAAGGAGAATTGCCGAAATCGAATTCGGGTAATTTTTCGCCGTTGCGTTCGGCACCTACTAAAAAACCTTTGGCTTTGAATGCTTGGGCTTCTTCTATTGTGGCAACGGGAATAATAGCTTCTGCACCGTATTCAAAAGCGGTACATATAGCAGAAGTAGCTCGTAACACATCGGTTACCACTACAATTTTATCGGGCAAAAAGTAGTTTTGAAAGAGTAAAGGAGAAAGAGCTACGTCTATTTTAGGTTGTTGTTTCATTGTTGATTATTGCTGAATAAAAGGAGTTTTTACGACTTGAGCTTTTAATTTTTTGTTTCTCACGTTAATGTATACAGGAGTGCCGGGAGTACTGTATTCGGCAGATACATATCCCATGCCGATGGCTTTTTTCAAGGAAGGAGACATGGTTCCGGAAGTTACTTTTCCTATTTTTTCTCCTTCTTCATTTACTATTTCATAATCTTTTCGAGGAATACCTTTATCTGTCAATTCAAAACCAACTAATTTTCTTTGTACACCCTCAGATTTTTGAGCTTCTAATATTTCTTTGGCATTGAAATCTTTTGAAAACTTGGTAATCCATCCCAACCCTGCTTCGAGAGGTGAAGTGGTATCGTCAATATCATTGCCATACAGACAAAATCCCATTTCCAATCGCAAAGTGTCTCTTGCAGCCAATCCGGCAGGTTTAATACCAAATTCTTTTCCGGCTTCCATTATGGCGTTCCAGACATGTTCGGAATGCGGAGTGTCAAAATAAATTTCAAAACCTCCGGCTCCCGTGTATCCTGTAGCAGATATTAAAACATTGTCTATTCCTGCAAAACTACCTTTTTTAAAAGTATAGTATTGTATGCTTTTTAAATCAATATCCGTAAGTGGTTGTAAGGCATCGGCAGATTTGGGACCTTGCACTGCCAGAAGTGAAGTTTGTTCCGAAATGTTTTTTTTGGAAACATTCCATTCATCGTTTTGAGCTATCCACTCCCAATCTTTTTCAATGTTAGAAGCGTTTACTACAAGCATGTAGTTTTCTTCGTCAAGGCAGTAAACCAGCAAATCGTCCACAATTCCTCCATTTAAATTAGTCATGCAGGAGTATTGAACCTTTCCGGGAATAAGTTTGGAAGCATCGTTAGTAGTGATTTTTTGAATAAGTTTTAACGCATCGGGACCTTCCAATATAAATTCGCCCATGTGAGAAACATCAAATATACCCACGTTGTGGCGAACGTTTAAATGCTCATCTATTACGCCACTGTATTGTACAGGCATATAATACCCGGCAAAGTCCACCATTTTGGCGCCCAACTGCTCGTGAATGTTACTGAAAGCTGTTTTTTTCATATAATTAACAAATATTTCTGCTTTTAAAGGATTGCAAAAATAACATTTTACCTTTACAGGTGTTTTTCTGTTATCTTTGCTTAAAATCAATCTAAATTAAATATTGATGGTGCATAGAACATATATAGAGGTTAGATTTAGGGATTTAGACAAGTTTGGGCATGTAAATAACGCCGTGTATTTAACTTATGCCGAACAAGCCCGCTTGCTTTTTGCAGATGATATACTTGGAAAAGAAGTGGATTGGAAATCGAAAGGTTTAATAGTGGCTAAAGTGGAATGTAGTTATTTAGTGCCTGTATTGCTGCATGATAAAATTATAGTGGAAACATCGTGTACCAAAATAGGTAATAAAAGCATGGAGTTGGAGTTTAAAATAATTAAACAAAAAGACAAGAAATATGTTAAAGCGGCAGAAGGTAAAACAATACTGGTAGGGTATGATTATGAAACCAATCAATCTATTCCGATTCCGCAAGAATGGAGAAAAAAGATAGAAAAATTTCAGAAGTCGTAAAAATATGCGAGTAAGATTGGTTTTGTCATTTTTACTGGGATTTATTGTTTTCGGCGGATTTTCCATAGATGAAAATATTCCCGAGCGTCCTGTTCCTCCGCGTTTGGTTAACGATTTTTCTCATATATTATCGGCTCAGGAATTACGAGCATTGGAAAAAGATTTGGTGGATTTTAGTAACACTACCGGCAATCAAATAGCAGTGGTGATTACAGATGATTTGAAAGGATATGAACCCAATGAATTTGCCAGTTTAATAGGAGAAAGGTGGGGAGTTGGACAAGAAGGAAAAGACAACGGAATTGTAATTCTCATTAAACCTAAGAGAAATAACAGCAGGGGACAAGCATATATTGCCGTGGGCTATGGTTTGGAAAGCGTGGTTACCGATATTACCGCCAATCAAATAGTGAATCGTGAAATGATACCGTATTTTAAACGTAACGATTATTACGGAGGAATTAAGGCAGCTGTGAAAATTTTGAAAGACTTGGCGTTGAAAGTATATTCGCAAGAAGAATACAAAGCAAAAAAACAAGTGCCGTTATTTTCTTTACTTTTAGTTGCAGGAGCCGTCTTGATGTTTATACTGTTGTTTTTTGGAGCATTATTTATTCAAGCCAAGCAATATGCAGCTGCTTACAATGTGCCTTTAGCAGTGGCATGGGCTATTATTTTGGAACGATATAAACAAAAATCTTCATCCTCGAGCAAAAGTGGACATTCTTCCGGAGGCGGCGGATTCTTCTGGGGAGGAGGAGGAAGCAGTGGTGGAGGTGGAGGATTTAGCGGGTTTGGCGGGGGAAGTTTTGGAGGCGGAGGCTCCGGCGGAAGCTGGTAAAAAATCAAATTATGAACGGACTGGTAGTTGTAATGGGGTTAAGTCTTTTGGTTATCCTGTCTTATTTTTTCAGGATATTAGCCAAGCGTTTTAAAATTCCCTCGGTTTTGTTGTTGATAATCACGGGGGTTATTTTATTTCATTCTCTTGAATATTTCGGAGTTAATACCGGTTTTCGGCATGATGCTATTTCCATACTCGGGTTTATCGGCTTGGTGGTGATTATCTTGGAAGGAGCATTTGATTTAAAGGTTTCTAAAGAAAAAGTTCCGTTAATCACCAAATCTTTTTTTTCTGCTTTGCTTATTTTAAGTTTATCGGTAATGGCAATAGGCGGAGTGATATATCTTTTTATTCAGGAAGAAATTTATAAATGTTTCATATATGCCATTCCGCTTTCTATTGTAAGTAGTGCCATAGTGGTGGCAAGCAGCGATTCCATTTCGCCCGATAAAAAAGAATTCATCATATATGAATCTACTTTTTCCGACATTTTGGGAGTGATGTTTTTTGAGTATTTTTTGTTAAAAGTTCCTGAAGGAAAGTCTTATGTGTTGGCAGTAGTTTCCAATTTGGGGCTTACTGTAGTTTTGTCGGTAGTTATAGCATTGGTGTTGATTTATTTATTTCAAAAAATCAATACAAAAATCAAGTTTTTTTTGGGGACGGAGGCATTAATTTTTCCTTATTTAATTAAAAAATCCTGTTTAAACTCCTTCTATAACACA
>CAZLMS010000235.1:0-3464 GCA_964560645.1 uncultured Flavobacteriales bacterium
GGCAAGAAGATTTATTATACCACATTTTGGAGGATTTTTATAGCTTAATTAGTCGGAATTAACTTAATTTCGCACAAATTTTTAACAATGCTACGAACACATACTTGCGGAGAATTGACTTTAAAAAACTTAAACGAAACGGTTGAATTGTGTGGTTGGGTGCAACGTTCCAGAGATTTAGGCGGAATGACTTTCATTGATTTGCGTGACTTTTACGGTATTACTCAATTGGTTTTCAATATGGAAACCAACCCCGGTTTATGCGAAAAAGCAAGAACTTTAGGACGAGAATATGTGATTAAAATAAAAGGGAAGGTGGTGGAAAGAGAAAATAAAAATCCGAATATTCCAACCGGCGATATTGAAATTGTGGTAGAGGAGCTTCAAGTATTAAATTCTTCCCAAATTCCACCGTTTACTATTGAAGACCAAACAGACGGAGGTGAAGAGTTGCGAATGAAATATCGTTATTTGGATTTACGAAGAAATCCGTTGAAGAAAAATCTGAAGTTGCGACATCAAGTTGCTCGTTCCATAAGAAGGTATTTAGATAATTTAGGTTTTATAGAAGTAGAAACGCCTTATTTAATTAAATCCACGCCGGAAGGCGCCCGCGATTTTGTGGTTCCTTCCCGTATGCATCCCGGAGAGTTTTATGCTTTACCACAGTCGCCCCAAACATTTAAGCAGCTTTTGATGGTGGCAGGTTACGACCGTTATTATCAAATTGTAAAATGCTTTAGAGATGAAGATTTACGGGCAGACAGACAGCCCGAATTTACCCAAGTGGACTGTGAAATGTCTTTTATTACCCAAGATGATATTTTGGAAGTTTTCGGCGGGATGATTCAACATGTTTTTCGGGAAGTAAAAGGAATTGATATTGGAGAAATTCCTTTAATGCCGTATTCGGAAGCAATCAGATTATACGGTTCCGACAAACCCGACATCCGCTTTGGAATGACTTTCACGGAACTCAATGATGTAGCCCAAGGTAAAGGGTTTAAAGTGTTTGATTCGGTGGAATTGGTAGTAGGAATCAATGCAAAAGGTTGTGCAAAATGTACCAGAAAACAATTAGATGAGCTTACGGATTTCGTAAAACGCCCTCAGATAGGAGCAAAGGGATTGGTATATGTAAAATATAATGAAGACGGAACATTCAAATCTTCCGTAGATAAATTTTTTTCACAAGAAGATTTAAAACAATGGGCGGATAAGATGCAAGCAGAGCCTGGAGACTTGCTGTTGATTTTAGCCGGAAAAGCCAATAAAACCCGCAAACAATTAAGTGAACTCCGCTTGGAAATGGGAAATCGTTTAGGATTGAGAAATCCTTCGGAATACAAAGTTTTATGGATTACCGATTTTCCGCTTTTGGAATGGGATGAAGAAACCAACCGGTGGTATGCCATGCATCATCCGTTTACGGCTCCCAAACCCGAAGATGTAGAAAAACTCCGTACCCGCCAAGGTGAAGTG
This sequence comes from uncultured Flavobacteriales bacterium, assembly GCA_964560645.1. Lineage (GTDB taxonomy): Bacteria > Bacteroidota > Bacteroidia > Flavobacteriales_G > NORP312 > CAZLMS01. Next base: position 1,483 of record CAZLMS010000235.1, read on the forward strand.
CGGGCTAATGCCTATGATTTGGTTATTAACGGAGTGGAAATCGGAGGCGGTTCTATTAGAATTCATAACAGGGATTTACAAGAACAAATTTTTGAAATACTTGGATTTACGAAAGAAGAAGCGCAAAAACAATTTGGATTTTTAATGGGGGCTTTTGAATATGGCGCTCCGCCTCACGGAGGTATTGCTTTCGGATTTGACCGTTTATGTGCGGTGTTGGCAGGGCAGGACTCTATTCGTGATTTTATAGCATTTCCTAAGAATAATGCCGGGCGGGATGTGATGATAGATGCTCCCGATACCATATCGAACGAACAATTGGAGGAATTACACCTTGCCGTTAAAGTTCCGGTACGTAAAGAATAATGGAACGGGCGTTAAAAGATAAAATTTTACTTTGGCGACGTCGTTTTATTCCGCAGAAATATTTTATTATTCTTTTGGCTGTATTTACCGGTTTTTTGGCGGGAGTTGCAGCGGTAATAATTAAGAATACCGTTCATTTTATTCAATATATACTTACACACGGATTTGCCGAAAATGTGCATAATTACCTTTATTTCATATATCCGCTCATAGGTTTGTTTTTAAATTATCAGGTAATTCTCAAATTGTTCAAGGGCGAGGATGTAGGACATGGAATACCCAATACTTTATATGCCATTTCCAAGAGCCACGGGATTATTAAAAAAATGGCGATGTATGCTTCTGTAATTACCAGTGCCATTACAGTAGGTTTCGGAGGGTCGGTTGGACTGGAAGGTCCTGCAGTAAGCACATCCTCGGCAATAGGCTCTAATATCGGACAGTTTTTTAAGCAGAGTTACAAAGGTAAAGTATTGCTTATCGGAGCGGCATGTTCCGGGGCTTTGGCGGCAATATTCAATGCACCTATTGCAGCAATTGTTTTTGCGATAGAGGTTATTATGCTTGATTTAACCACGGCATCTCTTATTCCGTTGCTTTCTGCGTCGGTGAGTGCGGCAATTACTTCGAGATTCTTTTTAGGAGACGAGGTGCTTTTTCACTTTTCCATTCAAGACCGGTTTGAATTTCAAGGCTTTTTCCACTTCATTTTATTAGGAATTATTTGCGGCTTGTTTTCTACTTATTTTTCTAAAATATATTTTAAAGTATCCGATTTTTTTGAAAAAATATCTTCCAAGAAAAAACGGGTGTTGATTGCCGGAACAGCTTTGGGAGTTTTAGTGTTCTTTTTTCCGCCGTTATACGGAGAAGGCTTTTCTACCATCAACGCTTTGATAGAAGGAGATGTGGCTAAAACCATGCACAACAGCTTGTTTTACGAATATCGAAATGAATTTTCGATAACGGTTATTTTTTTATTGTTTACGGTTTTGTTAAAAGCTTTAGCCACTTCGTTAACATTCGGCGGTGGCGGAGTGGGAGGTATTTTTGCTCCCACTTTGTTTATGGGAAGCATTTTAGGATTTTTATATGCTTTGATAATGAACCATTATGATTTTTCGGAAGTTTCTTTTAGCAATTTCACTTTGGTTGCTATGGCCGGCTTGATGGCGGGAAATTTACAAGCACCTCTGACTGCCATTTTCTTAATTGCCGAAATTACCGGCGGATATGCACTTTTTATACCGCTGATGATTACCACTTCCATATCTTTTCTTACCGTGAAATTATCTTTACCTTATTCGGTTTATACACTGCAGTTAGCCAAGAGAGGAGAATTGATTACCCATCATAAAGATAAAGCTGTTCTTACTTTAATGAATTTGCAAGAACAAATAGAAACCGATTTTTCCGCAGTTTCTCCTGATATGTTTTTAGGAGATTTGATAAAGGTTATATCCAAATCCAAAAGAAATTTGTTTCCTGTAACGGATAATCAAAATATATTATTGGGAATAGTATATTTGGATGATATTAGGGAAATGATATTTGACAGCAGTTTGTATAACAAGGTGAAAGTGTCGGAAATTATGGTTTTTCCCGGTTATTGGATA
>CAZLMS010000236.1:0-3436 GCA_964560645.1 uncultured Flavobacteriales bacterium
GATTTGTGCTGCCTTTGGTAATTTATTTCTTTTATGTAAAGGTGTTTGATAATCATTCATATAGAGGCGGAATTCCTTGGGGTTTTTTTCATTACCAAGCTAATATAAATACGGTTTTTTTACCTAATCAGACATTTTTAAGCGTATGGTTGCAAAATTTGGGAATAAAAATTTCTCCGTGGGAGGGCTGGGCATATATAGGCTTGGGTGGCGATATGGTGTTGCTTTTCATCTTGGTATATCTTGTTAAAAAAGGAGTAAGAAAAAACCGGATAACATTAAGAATAGTGCCTTTGCCTAAAACCCTGCAAACGGCTTTTTGGGCATCTTTAATTATTTTGTTTTATTCCATGGGATTTCCTTTTAATCTTTTTAAGCCGATGGCAGATTGGTTTTCCGTAATACAACAATTTAGAGCATTAGGAAGATTTGCTTGGGTGTTTTATTATGTAATCGGCACAGTGGTGTTTTATTGGGTGTATTTGATTGCCAGAAAGAAAATGATAAAACAAAAAAAAACTACGTTTTATTATGTAGTGTTTATATTGACACTAATATATTTTCTGGAAGGGGTTCCGTATCATTTATTGACAAAAGATATGATAACCAATCGATTAAATTATTTTGACGAGAAGCAATTGCCCGAATCGTATCAGTTTAAGTTGCATACCGTGAATCAATATAAGTGGCAAGCAATTTTGCCGTTGCCGTTTTATCACCTCGGAGCGGAAGTTTTTACCAAATCGGCTCCGGAAACGCTTATTTTTCAATCTATGATTTTTTCTTACCACGCTTCCGTTCCCATGATGGCATCCAACGGTTCAAGAACTTCTATGGAAGAAGCTCGAAAATTGATTCAAGTTGTTTCTCCTCCAAATATATACAAAGATATAGCTAAAGAAATGCCATGCCATTATCCCTTGCTGGTTTTACCCGATTCTGCTTCAATGAATATCTTTGAAAAATACTATTTTGAGCAAGCTCGTAAAATAAGTAATGATGTTTACTCTTTAAGCTGCGAAAAACTATTTGAAGTGAATAAAAATTATCGTGAACCGGAGTGTGATACCGTGATTTATCTTTCATTCGACAATGTTTCTACAAGTTTTAAAAATGAAAGAGGTGTATTTGTTACCGAAAAATCCAAACACAAAACGCTTTTGGCAAAGCACGTTTATTTGCCTCATCAAACCGTTCAAAAATATAAAGTGAGCTTTTGGGTGTATTATACAACCATTGATGAAGCGTTGCCCAATATGATTATAGAAACCCCCGGACGTTGGCAATTGATAGATTTTAAAAACCCCGAAATTATTGAAAAAGACCGCATGCGATTTTCAGGTACTTTTGAACTTCGAGAAAATGAAACCGAAGTTGCTATTCTGATAAGCGGAAATTTATTAGAGAAAAAACAAGTGTATATAGATGATTTAACTATCTGTAAAACAAATTAAAATGGGTAATGTAACGATAAGAAAGGCTGTTCCGAAAGATGTTCCCCAAATGTTGCAAATGATAAAAGAGCTGGCGACATACGAGAAAGCTCCTAATGAGGTGGTTGTTACAGAACAGGAATTATTGGAAGACGGTTTTGGGGACAATCCTGTTTATTTCTGCTATATTGCAGAAAAAGAAGATAATGTGGTGGGAATGGCATTATGCTATTACAAATATTCCACATGGAAAGGACGATGCATCTATTTGGAAGATATTATAGTAAAAGAAGCGGAAAGAGGCAACGGAATCGGAAAGAAACTTTTGCAAACTGTTATCCGAAAAGCTCAAAAGGAGAAAGTAAGAAGACTGGAATGGCAAGTATTGGATTGGAATGAACCAGCTATTAACTTTTACAAAAAATTTCAAACCCGGTTTGATGACGAATGGATTAACTGCAAACTCACTTATGACCAATTACAAAATTTTAAATTTGAATGAAAGTATTTAAGTTTGGCGGAGCGTCTGTAAAAGATGCTGATAGCGTTCGAAACGTAAAAGATATTATCAAACGTTTTGGAGATGAAAAACTGGTGGTAGTCATTTCTGCCATGGGAAAAACCACCAATGCCTTGGAAAAAGTCGTAAATGCTCAATTTCAAGAAAATCCGGAGTTGGCACTTTCTTACCTCGAAGAAGTAAAAGATTTTCACAACACCATTATCCGCGCTCTATTTCCGAAAGGGAACAAAGAATTGGACGATTTGATAAATAACATATTTGTTTCAATAGAGTGGGAACTCGAAGATGCATCATACGGGGCTTATGATTTTGTATATGACCAAGTGGTGTCTGCCGGAGAACTGCTTTCTACTCAAATTATATCATCCTATTTAAACAGCGAAGGTATTTACAACCTCAGGCTGGATGCCAGAGATTTTATTCGTACGGATAATACCTATAGAGAAGCCAATGTGGATTGGAAAACTTCTCAAAAACTTATACGGCAAGCTGTGGATTGGAATCGCTCAAACTTGTTTATTACTCAAGGTTTTATAGGTGGCACCTCCGAAAACTTTACTACAACTCTCGGAAGAGAAGGGTCGGATTATTCAGCGGCAATTTTATCTTATGTGCTACAACCGGAAGAAATGATTGTTTGGAAAGATGTGCCGGGATTTTTAAATGCCGACCCCAAATTTTTTGAAAATACACAAGTTTTGCGACACATTTCTTACAAAGAAGCCATAGAGTTGGCATATTACGGAGCATCGGTTATACACCCCAAGACCATAAAACCGCTTCAAAATAAACATATACCTTTGAAAGTCAAATCTTTTTTAAATCCCGATGAAGAAGGCACTTTAATTGATGATGTGTCGGCAAACGATTCGCTTATTCCGTCTTTTATAGTGAAAGATAACCAGCGTTTAATATCTGTTTCTCCGAAAGATTTTTCTTTTATAGTGGAGCAACATATTCGAGAAATTTTTGAAATTTTTGAAAAAGAGCGAATTAAAGTAAATATGATGCAAAATTCGGCTTTAAATTTCTCGGTAGTTGTAAACGAGTCGGAAAAAAATGATTATTTGATAGAATTGTTACGAGATAATTATCAAGTGCTGTATAACAAGGATGTTACCCTTATTACTATTCGCCATTATACCTCCGAAACAGTTCGCAATTTACTGGACGGACGAAAAGTATTATTAGAACAAAAAACAAGAAATACGGCAAGATTTGTAGTGGTTTGATTTTCATTATTTTTGCAGTATGCGAAAAGCGTTGTTAATATTTTCGGCAAGATTAATTGTTTTACAAGCATTATTTTTATACTACGGCTGCAGTACGATTACCACATTATACAAAGAAGCTAAGTCGGAAGATTTCCCTCCGGGTGTGAATATCTATATAGACACCTCTGCCATAGAAGTAAATATAGCACCGGTAGAAGAAATTACCAATACCTATAGTGATACGGAGATAAAACAAGCGGTAATCC